>CAZBNS010000001.1:0-7692 GCA_964493475.1 uncultured Rhizobiaceae bacterium
GTTTTGGTTATATTATTAGTGCAAAATAAAACAGTTTTTCGTGGTGTTGGGTCTCAGAACCCAACACCTGATGTCATCTCAAACTTAAACCAAAAAATAAATTAAGATTTGATACTTTTAGGTGTTGGGTTCGGAGGCCCAACACCACGAAAGAGCAAACATAAACAATATCTTATTACCTGTAGTTTGATTGTTTATTTTATTATATTTTACTTTCTTTGTAGCGTTTATTTATCGTAATTTTTCCAATATTTTACTAACTGATCTCGTTCTCTATTTAGAAAAACTTCTTTGTCATCTCCGTATTTAAGTTTACCGAGTTTTTTCGCTAATGAATAAAAACCCTCTCCAGGTTTTCTATCGGTTTTTCTTATTACGATAGAACTAATCAAAGGCCTTCCGTTTTTATGTTCATAAATTGAAATGCCTTCAAGCACCTTATTAAGTCCTGTGTATCTTGGGTATTTAAAACCTAATTCACACTCCTCATTTAATTCACCATAAGTTATAAGGTAGTTAGAATTATTTTTTACCCTATTAATTAGAAACTTTCTAACTTTTTCAAGTCTTTCATGCTCATCTTTTGAAACATCAATGCCCAATCTCATTCTTTTTATTGTGGTTTTATCTAATCCATATATGATATTAGTTTATATTTTGTTTATTGCAAGAGTTATTTAGAATTTTTACTAATTCTTCCACACTCACACAATTAACATTGTAATCATCTTTTAGCCATTGCCTATTTTTTGTTGAAAAAATAGAATTTTGTTTGGCTTTTTTGGCATGATCATTTGTGCAAATATAATCTATGTCGTGACCATAACAAATTGAAACTATATCGCCATCAGACCATTCAGCAAAACAATCCGCAACAATCTCTTTGTATTTCACATCTGTATATTTTTCGTCCAAACTTTTATACCAATACATATCTGGATTGTTATTTTTGCAAAATTCTTTTATCTTGTAAAATCCAAATCCCTTACCTTCAATAATTTTTGCTAATTTACATTTTTTTTCATGATGCTCATCGAATAGGGCTTCATTTCCAGTTTCATCTAAGAAAAAAGAATTATCTATGTCATTTTTTTCAATTTGCGGCATACCAATTCTTGGCATTTTTATTATTTTTATCTCAAGCTTCTTAGCTTCTTCAAGATATCGTTTTCTGGTAGGACACTGCGGTATATCATAATTTTTGTATTTTGAATTTGGTTTTTTAATTTCTCCAAAAAATTTATATCTATCCTGCCTTTCAATCGTTTCTATGGTAAATGTGGTTTCTGATAAAAACGCAGTTATGGTTTTATCTTTTATTTTTTCCTTTATAAAAAGAAAATTGCTATAATTGTTTATATTATTATTTTTACCTCCAAAACAATCTGGAAGAAGTATTTGTCTATATAGGTTGGAATCTAATAAAACTTTCATATTTCATTCACATTTATCTAATATAACTGTATAATTAAAATTATATTTTGTCAATCAAATTTCTTTTTTCCCAAGATTTCTATAATACCTCCCCAGCTCCCTCAATCCATACCACAAAGAAATTATAATCTTTACACACATTGAGATTATTCAACTGGAATTATAACTTTTGACGATAGCAAGATTCCAACGGATAGTGAAATTACAACTGCAAGTTTTAAATTTGATGTTCCAGTTAGATTTGACAATGACGAATTGAATATCAGTACAACGGATTTGAATGTGAATACTTGGTCTAGCATAAAACTTGTAGAAATTAGAATGTAAATTTTTATAAAAATGATTGGAGTTTATTTAAAATAGGTACAATTTGAAACAGAAAGGTGGCAGAGCGGTCTATTGCTCTAATCTTAAAAATTGGCGGAGTTGCAAGACCCCCGAGGGTTCAAATCCCTTCCCTCGTTTTTCAAGTTATTTTATTCCCAATCTTTTTTTAGCTTCTTTTCTTTCTTCCTCAAGTGGCAAATCTTTATAACAAGGTTTTAATATTATATTTTCAACACTCAACTCCAACAAACCTTCTTCAAGCAACCTAATAAAACCATCACTATTTTCCTTGCTGGGTTTTAGTAATTTTTTACAGGATAAAATTATGTCATTGTCTAAAATTATCATATTTCTGCAGCGAATTGCATCATAAGGTCTCTTTCCTTTTTTGCCTTTAGTTCTTTCTTTTGCTTCGTCCAACGATTGCAATATTTCGCCCATTAATTGTTTTTTTTGCATTTCTAGGTCGCTCATAAACTCAAAGTTTGTAATTAATCTTGATTATAAAAGTAAAAGAAAATAAAAGAAAAGCAAGTTTTTATTAACAATCAATAAATTGTAAATTTGCTGTCCATGAGATAAAAAAGTTGCTACCCCTAGAATTGAAAAAAATTAAAAGAATTTTAAAAGATTTAAAAATGTGTAAAACTTATCTCGGCGAAAGCTAGGAACTAAGAATTAAAGTTTTGTGAGGTTAAGTTTAACCTTCAACAAAAACACTAAAACAATCAGTAAAAACAACAATCTAATTTTTTGAACTTTCAACAAAAAGTGCTGTCTAACCAATGTATATTCCCCTAGTCCATTTTCACATTTTCTAACTCCATTGAATGAATATTTTTAAATTAGACTATAGAGAAGTTTATACCTCTACTGAATAGCGGAGTGCATAAAAGTTTATAACTTTCTACAGGTTTAATATAACTAATCAATAACATAAGAAAAACTGCAATGAGTAATCTACGAATAAAGCAAATAAAAAGACAAAAAGAATTAAAAAATATAAAAAACAATAAAATAAACCAAACCTAAACAACATAAAGTTAGAAAATTTTACACACAACGCTCACCATAACATACATAAAAAACCAATTTTAAGAAATTCTCAAACTTAACCTCAAAAAAATCAATAATATCAACACGAAATAAGGGGGGCAAACTTGACCTCAATAAAACCAATCAAAAAATTGCGAGGTCAAGTATGGGAGAGAAAAACACCCCACGAGAGAGAAAAAACATCTAAAATCAATGAAAATATGAAAAGATGAGGTTAAGTTATATATCACTTTAAACCCTTAAAATAAAAGGTCGTAGTATGGCAGAGATAAGTTGAAAAATGATAGAATTATTGTTAATGGCGGAGAGGATGGGATTCGAACCCATGATACCAGTTATCCCAGTATAACTTCTTAGCAGGAAGCCGCTTTCGGCCACTCAGCCACCTCTCCTTAACATATTCTACACAAAACATCTTGATAAAAACCAAGAATGGTGGGACAACAAGGACTTGAACCCTGGACCAAGACGTTATGAGCATCCTGCTCTAACCAACTGAGCTATTGTCCCAACGATTAGTAATCTATCATTATATTTTTATAAAGTCAATTAAATATTTAGAATTGTACAAGTTTAATAGGTGAATACTTAAAGAGCTTAGTCAAAAAAGTTTAATAATACTAAAGGGAAGTAAATTAAAACCAAATGAATTTAATAATACAAAATCAAGAGACTTTAATAGGGGATATGCTAAGAAATGGATTTATGAGAAACACAATATAAGCAATACGAAATACAACAATATCAAAAAATTAAATATTTGGGAATTCATTCAAATAGACCACTTAAAATATCATAATAGTCAAATAAATTTAAAATTTGTAGAATTCATGTAATAGATCCAATAACAAGAATTAAGTGCTCTTATTCTTATGCGACAGCGAGTAGTAAAAATGCAAAAGATTTTTTAATAAATTACTTAATAAAGAAATTTCCATTTGAAATAAGTCAATGCAAGTAGATGGAGGAAGTGAATTCAGAAAATATCTTGAAGAAGCATGTAGTCTATTAAATATAGAATTATATATATTACCTTCTTATAGTCCTAAATATAATGGAAGAATTAGAACATCCAGAGAAGAATTTTACGCAAATAAGCATCTTTTATGCACCTGTGCTAATAGAGACGATTACAATGAAAAGCTAGAAGAATATATTTACAAATATAATAATTATAGACCAGATGAAGCTCTTGATTATTTAATACCTATGAGATATCATAAAAATTTGGTAAATGTGAGATAAAATTGTCTCAAATGCGTTTGGACTTGGATATTTTTATATACTTTCATACTTTTCATTGTAGATTTAGTCTCTCCTCGAAGGAACAAACAATTGGAAATAACAATTAGAAATAAGTAATTCAAAAATTAATCTTGTAATTTTTATAAAATGTTATAAAAGTTAATCAAGATATAAAAATATTATTTATGGCTCAGTTTAATGTTGATGTTTTGGTGATTGGTTCTGGACCTGCGGGAAATACAGCTGCAATTTATTTGGCTAGAAGTGGATTAAAAATTTCTGTGATTTCTGGAATGTCTATTGGAGGACAGTTGACAATTACAACTGAAGTTGAAAATTTTCCTGGCTTTCCAAAGCCAATTCTTGGTTTTGATTTGATGAATAATATGATGGAGCAGGCAAAAAATTTAGGTGTTGAAATAGTCTATGATAGAGTTTCAAAAGTAGATTTTTTGAAACGACCTTTTGTATGTAATTTAGATGGTGGTGATGTTTATGTTGCTAAATTTGTTATTATAGCAACTGGTGCTTCTGCTAAATGGCTGGGAGTTCCGTCTGAGGAAAAATTTAAGGGTAGAGGTGTTTCGGCTTGCGCTGTATGTGATGGAAATTTTTATAAAGGTAAAATTGTTGCTGTTGTTGGCGGAGGTTCTTCTGCGGGAGTTGAGGCTTTGCATTTATCTCATTTATGTCAAAAGGTTTATTTAATTCATAGGAAAGACTCTTTTAAAATGATTGATAGTATTTTGAATAAAATAAAATTAATTAAAAATATAGAGTTTGTTATGGATAGTGCTATTGAAGAAATTCTTGGAACTGACGATCCAAAAAATGTTAATGGTGTTCTTGTAAAAAATTTAAAAAATAATGAAAAAAGGACGATTTCATTGGATGGTGTTTTTGTCGCTATTGGAAGGCAACCTGCAACAAAAATTTTTGAAGATACTGAATTGGAATTGGATAAAAATGGCTATATTTTAACACGTCCAGATAGCGCTAAAACAAATATCCCTTATGTTTATGCTGTTGGCGATGTTGCAAATAAGCGTTTTAAACAGGCTGTTGTGGCTGCTGGACATGGATGTATTGCGGCGTTGGAAATTCAAGAAGATTTGGAGAGATGATATGGATATTTTAACGGTTTATTTTAATATTTTTGATGATTTGAATATTTATTTAAAAATATCCATTCAAATTTTTTGCGTAATATTACTTACGTTTTTTTTATCTAAATTAATTAAATTTATTCTGTTTGTTTTATTTAAACATTTTGCTAAGACGAGCAGTTTTATTGACAGCAGCATTGTTGTTGCTCTTAAAAGACCAATTTTATTTTTTATTTGGCTATATAGTATTATTATATGTAGCGATTTAATTATAGAGCGGCTTAGTGAAAAGTTTTTACAGTTTACATTTGGCTTAAAGTACGTAATAATTTATATCGCTGTTCTTATGTTTTTGCTGAGGACTATAGCACAAATTAAAAAGCATTATATATTGCAAAGAGAAAGGTTAAACAAGTCTTCAGATTACGCAGCACTTGATACTGTTGAGAAGCTATCAAAAGTTGCCATATTTATAGTTTGGACTATTTTAGTTCTTGGTAAAATGGGATTTAATTTAAGCGCATTGCTAGCATTTGGTGGTGCAGGTGGTGTGATTATTGGTTTTGCTGGTAAAGATTTGTTTACTAATATTTTTGGTGGCTTAATAATATATTTGGATAAGTCATTTTCTGTGGGAGATTGGATTGCTTCGCCAGACAGAAAAATAGAAGGTACCGTTGAAGAGATTGGTTGGAGACAAACAAGAATTTTAACGCTTGATAAATACCCAATATATATTCCTAATTCCATTTTTGGAACGATTATTATTGAAAATAAAAGCAGATATAGGTCAATCAGGGTCAAAGAAAATATTCAAATTAGGCTTGTTGATGTTTCTAAAGTTGTTAGAATAGCAAACGGAATTACAAAAATGCTAAAAGAACACCCTAGTGTTGACAAGAAATATAAAACTTTTGTAAATTTAACAAATTTTACCGAAAGTTCATTAAATTTATTGATTAGCGCTTTTACAAACACTACGGATTTTTTAAGATTTTTAGAAATTAGGCAAGATATATTATTAAAAGTCGCAAGCATTGTGAAAGAAAATGGCGCAGAAATAGCGGTTCCTGTAAGTAATTTATTTATCAATAGGGGTTTTGATTTAAATAGACAAACATTAAATTTTGGATAAAATTATAATTCACACTTTTCATTATTGCATTTATTCTCTATTTGAATATTGCTATGTGTAATTTTAAATTTATCTTTTAGCATATTTTGTATATTTTTTAATATATTTTTATTCTTTGATATTACATGACACTCAAAAGATATATCTTTTTCATTTATATTCCATAAATGAATGTGATGAACATCACAAACCCCCTTAATTGAAAGAAGCTCATTTTTTATTTCATTTATAGATATGCTATTTGGCGTTGAATTCATCAAAATATTAACAATATATGGAAAGTTAATTATTGCTTGAGTTATCATATAAACTGCAATTAGCAGCGCTATAATACCATCAACAAAATTCCAGCCAAAAAATACAACACACAAACCCGATATTATAACTCCAACAGATCCAAATGCATCTGCCAAGTTGTGAATAAACAACATCTTTATATTCATACCAGTATGTGAGTGCTGGTGAGTTAATTTAGCGGTTGCTATATCAATTATTAAAGCCAAAATTGATACATAAATAATTATTTTACCATCTATAGATTCCGGGTTTATAATTCTCGATGTCCCCTCAAAAAACAAATATATTCCAGAAATAAACAGCAGTATTAAATTAACAAAACTGCCGATTGTTTCCGCTCTTTTAAAACCAAATGAATATTTTTCGCTAGCTTTTTTTGTTCCTATTTTAAATGCTATAATTGCAACCAAAATTGAAAAAGCATCACTAGTATTATGCAATCCATCACCAATAAGCGCTATACTATCAGCCAAAAAACCAGCTGTTATTTCAACCAATGTTAACAACATATTTATAGAAAATGCCAAATATAAACTTTTTATTGTGCTTGAGGTTATCGTATTTTTATGGTGGTTGCAGCAATTACAATGATTACATTCCGTATTAGGTTTGTCATAGTTGATTTTACTATTCTTTGACATATTTTTTATCTAGATTTTTATTGTAATATTTACTTGAATGCTATTACTACAAATATATTTTTCAATAAAATTCAATTTTGGCTGCGGTGGAATTCTTGTTCTGTAGCTTTCCCCTGTCAACCCCATCAACATTTCTTCTCAAGGAATGAAAAGATTATCCTTGGTTGTTGAACTATTTTTTCTAAGCATCATTCAAAATCTTTCTCCTCCTTGAGAGCAGAGTTCAAAGCCAAGCCAACGACTGTTTACAAGCAATCGGCAGTCTATCGTTCAGCGAAGCTCTGAGCTTGCTAAAGAAAAATCCTCATACTGAATACATTAATTGTATAGCTAGCGGTTTTAGCATACAAAAATAACCCACCAGCTAAACTAGTGGATTACTTTTTATCCTTAATAGAATACATTAATTGTATAGCTAGCGGTTTTAGCATACAAAAATAACCCACCAGCT
>CAZBNS010000001.1:7792-74344 GCA_964493475.1 uncultured Rhizobiaceae bacterium
GCATACAAAAATAACCCACCAGCTAAACTAGTGGATTACTTTTTATCCTTAATAGTATAAAACTATTTTTTAACTGATTCTTTCAAAGTTTTACCAATTGTAAATTTAACCTTTTTACCAGCTGGGATTTTAATTTCTTTTCCAGTTCTTGGATTTCTTCCAGTCTTAGCTTTAGTTTTAACAACTTTGAAACTTCCAAAACCAATTAAAGATACATCTTGTCCTTTTTTGATTGCTTCAATGATTGTGTCAACAAAAGCATTCAACATAGCCTCAGCAGCAACTTTAGTATTGCCAGTCTTTTTAGATATTGAATCTATAATTTCTGTTTTAAACATTTTGTTATTTTTATTATTACTATGCCTTTGAATATAAAACATAAAAAAGTAAAGTAAAGAAAAATGTCCTTTAACAGCAAAAAAATTTATATCATAATCAACCCTTATTTTTCGCCATATAATTCTATTTTTAATAATTAATCGCAAATAATTTAACTAATTCTTTTATTATAAACACCTTCAAATCCTATATAAAATGAAAAAACGGTTTTAAAATTACAAAGAGCAGTTAAGTATAATCCATTGATTTTATTATATTAAACACTGGTGCCGAGAATGTGATTTGAACACACGACCTACTGATTACGAATTAGAAGTTTAAAGGCGTATTAACCATTGAAAAATATAACTTTAATTGTATTTATTGATTTATAAAACCCTTAAAAATCATCACGAAAAATCAACATTCATTATCTACAAAAACACAACACTCGCACACTACTCGCACACTTTAATCAAAATCCTTTCTCAAATCAAATCCAGTAAATTGCTTTTGGATTTTATTGATATTCTTTGTTGGAATACTTGTCATAGGTTCAGCAAAATCCAATCCCATATTGATAAAGTCCTGCAATGTTATTTCTCTCTTTTTTAATGTCTCTACAGTTCTCCAAGTATCACTCAATAATGGCAACGAGGCAACAGAATAAACTTGCTGGTTCGTTGCTCGTTTATATAAGAACTCCGCAATACCATCAGCCACTGGCGATCCAATTGTAAAAGTATTTATGGTTTGCCAACCTATATCTTTAAAATCCTCCAAAATATCACTTTCTTTATCGTCCTCATCATCACCCCAAGACAAGAATAAATCCTTTGCTAGTTTTCCCATGTAGGTATAAATTGCTGGTTGGATAATTAAATAATGTAGCAATGTCTTTGACAATTCGCTTCCCTTTATTTCGCCCTTGTTGTATTGAATAATTGCATTTATTGTATTTCTCTGATACTGGATTCCAGCATTCCTAAAAGTCAAAAGCATTCTAGTCCAAGCATTTTTATTTTGTTGCGCTGGCGATAACGAAGCATTTAAACCAGATTGCTGAGTTCTTAAAGTATTCTGTTTAAACTTCTCAATAGCCTGTTGCTCTGACATTCCAGCTTTAATATTAGCTTGTATATTTGCATAACCACCGAATATAACTGAACCAATATCGCCATACCTAACCATTGATGTAAAAATCTCTGTAAAGTTAATGTTGTCAATTCTTCTTCCCAATCCCCCCAAAGCCTTTTCTAATTTCACAAATTCAAAATCATTTGTCATTGCTCTTTTTAACTCTTGATTATATCCACTATTTAATCTCTCATTGACAAAATCTATTTTTGTCATGTAGTTTATTGTATTTTTTGGATGTATTAATCCGTCTTTAAAGCTACCTAACCAATCAGTAGTCTTAACATCTATTGAGTAATTGCTTATAGCTCCCATCTGTCTAAAAAACACAGGAAAACTAGCGCCTATTTTAGCAACCGTCCAGTTAGATAATAACTTGTTGAATAATTTGTTTGTGGTCGTGTAATACTCTTTTCTACTACTCAACGATTGATTATTTAATTGCTCTCGCATACTCTTAATAACGCCATCACCAAACTTATTTTTTATAGCAAATTGGATATCTGGACTATAAAATATATCTGCTATCTGTTTATATTTTTCAGACATATTAATTAGGTATTCCGTCTGTTGAATATTACCTACCGCCTTATTGTAAGCATCACTGACTATAGGAATTACATTTTGCACTACCCTCTCTTTTGTAAATGATAGACTTTTATTTTTTCCATCAAGATCAAGTGAAGTTCCAAACACACTAAAATTATTTTCATGCTCTGATGTAGCTGGCCAGTAATTACTTTCTTTTTTTAGGTCGGTATTGAACAATCTTATAAACACATCATTCACTTCATCGTAATTATCAACACTATTCATTAAGGAATCTGCAAAGGCTTTTTCATTTTGAGAAAGATTTGAGATTAAATCATTTATTTGTTGGTCGCCATAATGTTTATAAAAGTCAGCTTTCTTTTTATCATTCTTTATGGAGTTATAAATATCCATTATTTCCATTTTTGAAATCTTTTCTGGTGCTGCGCTCCTAGGGTCGTAAAGGTCATAATCCTTAACTCTCAAATCTCTATTGCTCGCCAGCAACTCCCAGTCATGCTTTACATTTAAGGTTTCTTTAAGTTCGGCATTCAATCGGTTTTCTTTGTTGAATACTATTTGATTAAGCCTATTCTCATCAAGCTCTAAATTATACTTTTCAGCAATATTTTTATTCGTTAGGTAATTCATTATGTCAAATTGATTGCCTACTTGATTTACATACAAGCTAGTTGTGAGTTTTGTTTTTAAAGTCTTCTTATCTGCCTTGTTATTGTTGATAGCTTCAAGAACTTCATTTTTATTTACCACTTTTTTGTTTCTTTTCAATTCATCGTGCATTAACTTCTCGTCTGCCGAATATTTTTTTATATTCAAGACATCATTATAAATACTCTCAATCAATCCTCTACTGCTATCTTTCAAACCCTGTGACTTATAATTCAAAAACTTTTCTTTTAATGAATAGGCAAGCGTATCTTTTAGCTCCGCATATTCTAAGCCTCCTTTGAGATTAGCTAACTCATTTATTGCTTGCTCTTGCGAAATCTTGTTGTAGCTTCTCAAATCCTCAAAAAACTTGTTGACTTCATATAGGTATTTTCCGACCTTGCGGTTTCCTTGTTTTACATTGTTTGTATGAAATAGTTCTTTATCTATCTTATCTTTAAGGTGGTTCTTAATTTGCGAATCAATGAGGTTATCAATCTTTTCAATAATGTTCCTCTTGTTTGCTTCAAGTTGTTCTTGTGTTTGAATATTCTTTATATCGGTTATGAATTTAGATTTATTCTCTGGTGATAAACTGCTTTTTTGGATAATGTCTGTTAGCTGTGATTGAACTTGCTTTATGTCCTGTTTTGTTCTAGCTTTCAAATATCTAACATCATCTTTTAGTTTGCTGGTTTCTTTTTTGATTGAATCAAAATCATTTTCTGTCATAACTTTTAGTTTGAAGTCTTTTGATTTTTCAATAATTTCAATAAACTCTTTGTAATTAAATGGAAGAGATGATAACATTTCTTCGGCTTGATTAGATTGATTTATACGGTTTTCGTAGTTTGCAACTCTGGAAGAATCAGAACTTTTATAAATGTAATTACCACCTCTGTCTTCTTCAATCGCATTGAATAAGTCGTTTATATCAAGGCTTCTATAATCTTTATTTCCAAAAAATCCGTCTTCAACTGCTTTTTTCAATATGTAATCTGCTGTGTTTTCAAATTTTGTTGCTCCTTTTTTCTCTGTAGATTGCCTTATTAAATCATTAAAACCCATTGATTTTAACTCGCCGCCACCATCATAAATTCCGCCCTGTTGTTTAATCCATTGGCTTAATGTGGCTGGTTGTCTAGGTAGTGGCTGATTAGCTACTTTTTCCATGAATTTGAGTTGTTTATAGGCTACTTCGTAGCCATCAAAATTAAAAGAAGCATTTTTATTTTTTAGCTGCTTTAGTGTTTGTTGGAGGTTGCCAACATTGTCTTTTATGCTCTCTCTTATTTTATCAAAATTATCTTGAGACACATCCTTGTTTAAACTAATGTTGTTTAGCTCGGTATCAACAACTTTTCTCTCATTCTGTAAAATATTGTCAACGATATTTAAGATGTTTTCTTTGCTGTCTTGCTTGCTAATTATTTCCTTAATGTATTTAGCTCCTTCAACATAGTTATTGCCATTATAGGTTGTATTGTCATTTTCTCTCTTTATGAGATTAATGACTTCTTCCTGTAAGCCTGGGTTTCTCAAAGTGTCCGCTACCTTATTAATAGTATTATCAGCCTCAATTTCGGTAGCTCCATTATTGATTAACTCTTGTCTTCCGTTGTAAAATATGTGTCCTATTCCGGCACCACCAGCACCACCGATAGCTCCAAGTAATCCAGCATAAAGTGTATCTTGGGCTATCTCTTTTATATTTTTTTCTCTAACGCCAGTAAACACCATAGCGGTGTCTTCAATTATGTTCTGTAAACTTTCTTCAATACCCTCGCTTAATGCACCATAAAATATTGATGTTATTACATTATTGCCTTTTATAGCGCTTAATAGTTTTTCCGTTCCATAATATTCAACAAATGCGTTAGCTGATGCAACACCAATACTTAGAGTGTTAGCCCAACCTCTTGACATTCCACTCTCAATACTTTCTTCATATAATTCTTGTTGTCCGCTTATTCCGTATAAAGCAGATATTAAAGCTGGGGATTTTAAGGCGATTGTTGCCATTATATTTGAAGTGACACCGCCTAAATCATAGCTAACTCCGTCTTTTTCTACCTTTGATAATCCTAACTCATCTATAAACTTTTTTTGAGTGTCTCTCATTTCTAAAGCCGCTTCATCTAAATTAGCTAAAAACTCGTCCAAATCCTTTTCTGTATATTTTGATTTATCACTATAAACTAATCTTCCATATTGTGCTGCTACTTTGTGTCCTATACTTCTTTTCGCCGATTGATACATATTAATAGGAAAAGCAGTAAACCCTCTTGAAAAATCCAAAGCTTTACTTACTAGAAAATTGTTTGCAAAATCATTTGAATATTTTTTATTGTCATCCTGTGATATATCAACCATTCCTACAAAATCTTCTCTTGATTTATTTTTAAACTGAACCAAGTCATTATAATTTATCTTTACTGGATCATTAAAAGTTGAATTAACAATGTTTTTAGTGTTGTCATTATAAAAGCTGATGTTGTCTTCCGCAACTTCAACCGCACTATTTATATCAAAACCACTATTTTTTACCTCAACTGCGGATTCTATATCAAATTCTTCCATATCACATACCTACTATATTTTTTTAACATCAATAATCTTTCCTGTACTATCTTTTAAGACCATTGCTTCGTTGCCGTTTTTATCTTTCATTCTAACATAACCGCCATTGTTCAAATTTTTATTCCCAACTGCTCCGCTTTTTCTATCATAAGAAATTACATTATTACCAAAGACAACCGCATTTGTTTTTTCTTTTAGAGATACAAACCTGTCCTTCACATATTGTTCTTTTATTGCATCCATAATGTTGTTAACGCTATCTAGCGTCTTTTGATCGCTTGCATTTAAATTTATCTTGTTTTCTTTTGCGACATTAAAAGCATTTTCATAAAAAAACACTCTATCATCAATGTATGAATCAGAATCGTTTTTAAAGAAGTCATTTATTCTATTATTTATTTGTTCGCCAGCGGTAGTAATGAACCATCTATCACCATCTTTTAGTCTTTTGTTATTTCCCATAATTTGATTTAAAGCTAATGTAGTATTAGATAAAAAGTTTTTATATTGAGAGTTTGTAATATTGTTGTTTGCCCTAGCTTCTCTTACAGCGTTTCTAAAATCAATTACACTTTCTACATTGTTAAGATCAGAGTTTCTTATTTTAAATTTTCCATCCTTATTTTTTATATTAAAAAATTTATATCTTGAATCTAGTTCTGTTAAAACTACAGCATCCATTATTTTTTGTTGCGGTGTTTTTCTTAAGCTATACACACCATCTTTCTCTTCCTCATCAATAGATTTTTTTAGTTTTCCTATATAGGAAGTTATTTTATTATAATCTTCCTGTGATAAATCATATTGTTCTTGTATTGTTTGTGGTTGTTGTATCCATTTATCATAATTACTTACAAAGGTATCTGTATCATTCTCAAACAAGCCATTAAAATGATTAAATGCACTACTTAGTTTTGTTTGATTGAAAGTCTTATTTATTTTTTCAACATCACTTGTTTTAATAAGATTTTGTCCCTTAGTTCCAGTTTGTAAAAGAGTTTTATCCATAACTTGTTTATTAATCTGATAATCGGCTGTAGTTTCCGGTGTTAATGTTCCATTAAACATATTATCATAATAAACTTGAGCAGAACCAAGCTTGCTATCAATAAATGATAAAATTGAATCTCTATTTTGAGAATCCAATTTATTTTTATAATTCTCATTAGCTTTTATTAAATAAGTATTTTTCAAAGTTAAATATTGTTTTTCAATATCTAATTTCATTTCATCAGGTAAACCAGCAGACAATTTATTTTTAGTTTCCATAAAATCCTTTCCTAATTTTTCAGGATTAGCCGATAAATTACTATATGAATTATACATTGAATTAGATAAAGAACTTGTGGCATCTAGTAATAAGCTATTATATTCTAATTGTGCTTGTTTAAGTCTTTGTTTTTTTATAATATTAGCTCTATCTTCAGCAAATTTTGAAACACCAACTACATTTTGTGAAACTGCTTGTATTATTCCACTATTACTAACTGGATTTACAATCGCCGTTTTTATTTGCTTTTTATACATTGTTCCCATTATAACACCTTTTGATTATTCATCTTCTTTTAAATTGTCAGACAAACTAAATAAAGAACTGCTAATACTACCCCACATGCTAGCCCTTGCAATTTTATTATTAACCGCTTGTTGTCCTCTTAAAATAGTAGCTTGTCTTTCTGCATTCTTTTGAATTGTCTGCACATCTTCGCCAAAGTTTTTAGCGGAATGTTCCAAGTTTTCTTGAACGGAACCGCTTGATGTTTTTATGCCTCTTTGAATTGCATTATATTGAACTCTACCAATATTTTCATTAAACTGTTCTCTCATTTCGTTTACTTGTTCCAAAGCTGACAATTGAACTTGACTTGCTTGAATACCTAAAGAGGCATTTTGAGATTTTAATAAATTGTAATTGATAGTAGAACCAACTATATTGGCTAATGCGCTCGCACCATATAGAATATTTTGAGAATTTTTTGAATCTTCGTCGTCTAATAAACTATAATTATTTTTATTATTTCTACGAGCCATATTTATCTTCCGTAATTAATATTTAACACAATTGATTTAACTTCTAAATAATCAAATCTGCTTTCTATTGTAAATTTATTCTCATTTTTCCAGTCGCTACAAGCATATAAATTAAAAATATTTTTATCAGAACTTACTGTCTGATCATTAAATGTTAATTTTGTTGTATCATTAGTTGTAATTGTGGCTTTAGAAATACGAGATTTTATAGTTGTAGTTTGTCTGCCAACACTTAAATTATTACTAATTAATTTGCACTTTATATCTAAACCAATATAAACAGTATCTGTTATTGTTTCGCTCAAAGTGATTGCTCCATCAATAACGAAATAATTACCATAATCTTTCATATCAGAATAAACCCTTACTTCAAGATTATTATATATACCTAAATCACTAATTTCATTACTATTATTAACTGAAACGATACTTGTGAAATCGGTTTTCAAATTTTCTAATTTTTCTAAAAATAAAACTTCATTTCTTTTTATCAAAAAATAAGTAGAATCACCCAAAATAATCATATCTTTTATTTCACCATTAGAACTTTCAAATCTTGTAAAAGCATTTATATTTTGTTCTAACAAAACATTTCCTACAGCAACAGTTCCATCATCATTTACTAAATAAACAAAGTTCCCATCTTCAAAATTACTGTTAAAATCAATAGCCATTCTTACCGGATCTTTAATCATTTGATTATTTAATAGAGTTAAAGCACTTGCATTAAATGTTGATTGTTCGTAGTTATAAACAAATGTGTTTACATTTAATCCTTTTCTGTCAATAAATAAAGTTACTCCAGCAATATCTTTAGGTTCCGCCATTCTTTTACTTCCAACTGATGATGTTTGTGCGAAGAATATACTGTTCGGTGTTAAATTATTTTCGTTAGCTACAAACTCAGCGCCGCCGCTAAATACTTGTAATCCTCTATTTCCATAGAGATTAACTATTTCGTTATTTTGTTTGCTTGATAAATCAATATTTATTCCATCGTTATCATAATTTCCTACATTATTAAAATCATGATATTGACTTAACCTGCTGCTGCATATATTTAATGGTTTTTGTGCTGAGCCGCCAAACCATAATCTTTCTTGATAAAATAAACAAGAGTTAGGCCATCCTCTAGTAATGCTCCAAATTGGTTCATAACCAGTTATATATTTAAAATTTGTAAATGCATCTGTTGTATAAAAAGGAATTATGGTATAACCAAATACCTTTGTTGTTGAGCTATATTCTGTAATTCTAAATCGTCCACCACCTCCATCAATAATTTGTCCAACACTAGCGCTTGTAAAAAAGTTTGCACTAGCCGTCAAATAACCAGTTCCTTCTTCTGTTGATGGTGTTAAAGTTTTTGTTGATTCTGTTGTTGATGTTTCACCATCAAACGCAAAAACTGGAATTTTATTTAAAGTAAATTCGCCAAAAGACCAGCCGCTTGAAGTTCTTTGCAATAATTGCGGATGTATATTGGGATGAGTAAAAACCATCATATTTTCAGTCTGAGTAACCTTTAGCTTTTCAAATAAATTTGAAGTGAGTATTGAGGCTTGGAGTGATGCAATAAATACATCATTTTTATAAATAAGAATATAGCCATCTTGAATACAGATTATATATTGGTTGTCGTTGTCAAAAACAAAATCAAATAATTTGGCATCTGCAGCAGTTGCTCCTAAAATACCGTAAGTCATACTGTCCACTTGTAATTTGCTGACTATATAATCATTATCTTTTTTTACTAGTTTGAATTGTGTGTAATTTGTATCACTAGGAATATTTAAATCTATATTTAAAATAGTATCGCTGCTAACTTCAAACTCCACTAAGTCAATATAATTATTATTACTATCCTTGCCTTGAAGAGTTAATTTAGTTTTGTAAACTGCGTCATTAATTAAAGTCACAGATACACTGCCTGGATTTGTAGTAAATGCGCCAGTATTTTGATTTAAACCTCCAGCAACAGAACCGTCATAATTCAATGAAGCATTTACAATAGGTTTTTTTGTCCAAGTTCCGCCGAATGTAAATGGAAGAGTTTTTTGTGTATCATAACCAAAACCAGCATCTACAACATTTACTTTTGTAAAATGATATTCAAAATAACTGGTATAAGGACCATGTGGTTGTGTTTTTTGTAAATCACAAGTAAATTTTCCGGTTGTGGTTTTTTTTAAAGTTATTCCATTAAATCTTAAAAAGTTAATAGTTCCAGTACTTGAACTAAAATCAATATCAAATATTGCACCTGTATTGTCAGCTAGTAAATTTGTAGTTTCAAATGTATTTATATTGTCAAATAAGTAGCTAACTGTTCCACCAAACCACGATGTAACAGTTGGTTGAGTGATTCCAGTTGTATCAATAGTTTTTATGCTATCAATCTTTTTAGTTCCCATTCTAGTTTTAAAACCGCCAAAAATCGTAGGAATATAATTTTTTATATAACTTGCAGAATCATCTAAAATACTTAAATCAGTTCTCTCATTAGACAACTGGTTAATTTCGCCCTTTGTAAATTTAACTCTTCTTTGCTGAGTTTTCATGGCTAAAACCTCGCACTGTAATATGGATTAGATTTTATTACTTTGTCAGGTTGTTGTTTAGCATCTAATCGTTTTGCTATAATATATTGTTCTGTAGTTTTTGCATTTAAATACTGCAATAATTCTGTATCACCAGTCAATAACATACATTTATCAAATGCTATTTTATATTTTAAATATTGAATGAAATGATCAGGAAATAAACTTGTTTCAACTCTTTTTATATAGTTAAAATAAACAGTTTCAGAGTTTGTATAAAATTTGTCTTTAATCTCATAATCACTTATTAATGAAGTCCTTTCTTTATTAGAAAATGGATTAATTAAAATTAAAAATCCTGTTGGCAAAGTGTAAGCACAAGAGAATTTATAGTCGCTTACACTTCCTTTAGTTATTAATTGAACCGTATCTATTGCAAAACTCCACCTATATTCTGATAGAGATTGACAAATAAGGCTTTCATACCCAAAATTAATTTTCTCAACAGTATCAATAGTTTCATCATCAAAATCGCCAAAATCCTCACTAATACCAAGTGATTGCAAAGCTAATTTTTTTAATTTACTATCTGCCGTTATTTCTGCCATATATGAAAGCCTTTATTTACTATTAGCTATTAGCTGCCGCTGTAAATTCAGCCTCTTTGCTTCCAGTAAGTGTTGAAGTTGTAGAGGTAAATTTATAACTGGAACCTGTAGCTGTTGCTTGATATTTAGTGCAAGCAGAATCTTGATAGACTATTACTCCGCTAGAAACATAGTTAGTAGCTGTTCCAGTTGTTTTAACATAACCATCAATGCTTGTAGCATTAGTCATTGTTTCGGTATTCCCAGTATAAGTATATTCAGACCCGTCAGAATTTTCAATAAATGTTGATAAATCTTTATCAGAATAAACACCAAGTCCAGCCTCAACAGTTGAGCCACTAGATCCAGGAGCAGTAACATAACCAACCGTTGGAGTTTCGCCGCCATTAGATACTTCATAAACAGTCTTATTATAAGAATAACTCACTTTAGTTACTGTTATTGATGTAGCATTTGTTACATTATACCAAGTATTGTTGCCATAATCAGCATCAATAACCACTATTTGATCGCCAGTTTTTAATTTATCTGTAGCAAAATAGCCATTAGATGTTATTGTGTCTTCATCCTCATTATAATACTGCCAAATCAAAGGAGCTATACCCCTTTGAGTAGCATTAGATATTAACGATAAATTTTTTAATTTAAAACTCATTTTTTACCTCGTTATTAATTAGTAATGTCTCTTTTGATTAAAGACTTGAATTTGAATACTCCATCACTATCAATGATCTTGCAAGCTGCACCCATTGAACCGCCAATTTTCCAACCTTCTTTTTCCGTTACCCAATCAGTAGAAGTTGAAAAGTCTTTTTGATTATAAAAACCAATAGCTTCTTTATGATATGCTAAACCGGTTTGAACCATATTTGTAATATCAAGTCCGCCCTCTCTCATTTTGGGAATAACAATAAAATTAAATCCTAAATACTGTTTAATTTCGCCTCTTACTAATGACCTAACATCAACATATTCAGAACTTGTTACTTTGACAGATTTTAATAAATCAGATCTCTGTTGAGAACCCCATAAAATATATCTTTCTTCTTCAGGGACTCCGTTATCATCCATAGTATCTTTAATTTCAAGAAGTGTATCCAATGATAAGCTTTTTGTAGTATCGCCAATAACATCTTGATCTGTACTCATTCCAGCATTAATAACTATCTGATTTAATCTTCTGCCGATTGCTTTTGAAGCTATATCAGCACATAAAGAAGCTTCATCAAAATTAACTTTATTGATTTGCAATTTATCAACAAAATCAAAAGCATCATAATCAAGAATATCTGCACTTACAACACTTTTTGAACTATTCATGTAAGCAACATTAGAACCGGGAACATGCAATGTAGCAATACCATCACCAGCTTTGTAAAATACAACTTTACTTCCTTTTACAACGCCCTTATCATTAACCGTATTTTTTAAAGAGAATTGTTTTTCATATTTTCTTTTTACCTCACTATCAAAATAAGTAGTGAATGTAGAATCCAAATTTATACTCATATTTTTTTCATAAAATTTATTAATTAAAATTAAAATCAGTAAGAATACAAGTAGGCTCATATTTCATAAGAGGGTTGCAAAAAAATGCAGTGTGCCTCAATATAAGGTTTATATTACTAACCTATAAATAGGATAAATTCTAAAAGCTGTTTATGAAGTATATAATTATTACCTTAAACTAACTCAAAATGTGGCATATCGCAAATTGTAGTAAAATCTCCGCCCCATCTAATATTTATCTTTAATTCTTTTGCTTTTTGCTTAAATACATTAGCGACCGCAATATAATATTTCTTTTCCCAAGTTCCCTTTCCATTTTCATCAAAACACATTATATCAATAGCTTTTCCACTTTGATGCTTTGATTTATTCTTTATTCCATCGCATTTACTTTTGCCTTCTTTAAAAGCTTTCTGCTGATCTTCTAAACCTCTTAATCCACAAGTAATACTAAAATCATAAGGACTAATCTTTATCACTTCATGAGCTAGCCTACACAAATCTTTGTGAACTGTATTTAATAGTTGTTCACTTCTTTCACTAAATTTAAACATAAATCCTTTATTTATTACAAATTCTTAAATTTTCCCTAAGGTTGCCATAATCAATAATAAATCTATTGATTATTGGCCTATTAACTTCTTTTAAAGTCTTTTCTAATTCTTGTTGCTCTGTTGCTGTATAATTAACAATAGGTGGACAACTAGAAATCACTTTTTGACAATTTGTTATACAAATCATCATCAGAATTAATACTAGGTTTTTGATTATATTTCTTTTGTTTATCTGCATTGTTTTTTAACACTTCGTTTTCTTTGCTACTCTTTCCAGCTTTAAAGCCAAAAAAAGTGCCTAAGGCAGAGAAGACTAGCAAAATTATATAAATTATTCTTTCCATTATTTTGAGTTATTATTGTCAATAATGTTTTGGTTTGCTTTTGTATTTACCAAACTAAACTTATCTAGGAAGTTGACAATCTTTGTTAAAACATCATCATCTTTTGTAGTTGGTGTTAATTTCACAATGATTGTTGCTATTGATACAATACCGCCTAATATTGCGAGTAATTCATCGTAATGATTCTGAAAGAAATTAATTATTTCAGTCATGATTAAAATTATTTATTAATAATGATTAAATTATATAAATTTGTTTGTATTGTGTAAGGATAAGATTATTTGACATATTTATTTGCAATTATAGTTGCAACAAATGTAATAACGCCACCAGTAAAACAACTCAAAATTCCCATTCCCCAAAAATATTTTGAGTGTTTGTCTACTGTTTCCTTGCAATCTTTAAATTCAATAGCTTTTGTTTTTTTATATTCATCAAATTCTTCAAATAATCCTTTTTTTCCATTTCCATATAGATCATGAGATATGCGGTTTAATTCAACTAAAACTTTTGTTTGGTTGTCTGATATTTCTTTTAATGATGTTTTTATTTCATTTAATGTTTGTTGAGTAGTTGCCATTTTCCTTTATATTCTTATCCTATGTTAATTTATAAATTTTTTATTCTTTCCATCTCTGTATTTACTATATCAGCAAAATCTATATCAAGATCTTCCAGCTCATCATCTCCTAAACTTTCTATTTGAGAATAATATTGATTATATCTAGTTCTCATATTGGCACTAAATGTTCCATTGTAAGTAATAGCACCTAAATTATGAGTTTTATATTCACAAGCTATAACAAATTCAGCCGCATCACTTTTATTGATTAATTCTTTGATCTTCGCATATTTTTTGCCATATGATAATATTTCAGAATAAATGTCATTACTTGATGCTGTTTCGCTTCCTGATGATTCGCTAGTAATTTCGGTTTTTACACCATCATTTAAATGTATTTGATAAACTCGTAGGAAATACATTTTATAATCATTCAAACTTAAAAATTGAATAATATTATTTATAACAAGCTTATCTTTTACATCATTAAAATAACCAGCTTTTACTACAGTATTAATAGAATCATCAGATTTATAACCGCAAATCTGAAATGTCATTTTACTCTTTGAATTCCCGCTAAATATACAAAATTTTTCAATATCAAAACTCATATAAAAACCCTATAATAATGAACCTTTTCTTCCAGCTCTGATTCTCTGTTGAATGATTTCTGCTCTTCTCAAATCTGTTGTGTTGTCGTCTTTGTATTCTCTGGCAAGCGCAATATCATCAGCAAGACCGCCAACATTAATATCTGTTGGTATATCTTCATTTCTTCCGCTGCCAAATATTGCATTTCTTATCGTGTTAATAGTAGCTACTCCAACCGCTCCACTGCCTATAAATTGTTTTAATTCTGCTTTTTGTTCTTCATTAAATCCGCCAAAATTGTCAATAAACTCCATATCACTTTTAATTAATCTATCAGCATCTTTACCAAGTTTTGCTTTTTCGTTTTTAATCCAGTCATTTTTTTGAATCTCTATCTCTTCTTTGCTTCTTGTATCAAAAACTCCAGCTTTTACAAGTGTATCATTCATAAAATCAACAACTGCTTTGTGTTGTTCTAAATTCAAACCTGTATTTTTCGCTAATTCATTAAAAGATTTAAGAGTTTCTTTTGCTATCTCATCTTCTTTATAATACTTTTCAAATTTACTATCAGGTTTATAATTCATTTCGTAATCTTTTAAATCATTAGGTGCTTTACCTTTTGAAACTATTTTTCTTAAATCTAAATTTTGTTTTTGTAGTCCTTCAACTTCTTTTTTATGATTTTCAAATTTTGCTTTTATCGCATCGTATTTAACAGAACTTGTTGTTAAATCATAAGTTTCAGCATCAAACCCATCAGGATATTTTGAATTATCAGTCTTTGTAGTATCAACACCATCATTATTTGTTGCTTTTGTTTGAGTATCATTATCTCCTAAATTATCATCAAGCATTGTTGGTGTAATATCATCATTATTTAAATCATTCTCTATTGGCATTTCTTACCTTTTTTCACTATTAATAAAATTGTTTATCATTTCCAATTTTTCTAAAATTAAAACTAATAAATAAAAACTCGCTCCATCTGGGCTAATCCTTTGTTCGTCCAATTCCTTAATTATTTGTTCCTTTGTTTTCGTTTCCATTATTCTCTTTTTTATTATTATGAATATAAACCAAAGTATTTAATTCTTTGATCGTTGATGCTCTGCCTAGTCTATAAAATGTTTCATTTGTATTAAATGTATCAGCTTGAACATAATCAGCATACATAAAGTTTAAAAACTCTAATATCTTCTGCCCTTCCTCTGTTGAAAATAATTCAGCAGTCTTTTTTCTCATCAACTCTTTTTGTTCTTTATTGTAAATCTTTTTTTGCATTAGCTTTTCCCTCCTCAATGACATTTGAAACATTAACATTGTCTTGCATATTTTGAATTTCAGCATTTCGTTGATTTTGAATTATTTCTGTTTCCTTTTGTTCCGCCTCTGCTTCTGAATTTATAAACTCACTGGAAACACCAGCTAATTTCAACATATAAGGCAAGATTTTATCAAGCTTAATACACTTAGTGATTAATCTTCCAGTTGGATCAAAACTTGCTAAAATCTGCATTGCATTAACCGTTTTAGATAGCTCTTCTTGATTGCTCTGTAAAGCTAAAGCCGTCTTTATTTTTACCTTGATTATGTAATTGTCTATTTGTGCTAAATCAAAATCTTGCGCTATATAACCAAAAGTTTGCAATACTTCAATTATTCTTTTTGTTAATGGTTTTAAAAATTCGGTTAATAATCGTCCAAACATTGAAGTAAGATTTACATTTAATTCAGCAACTCTTTGGCTTACTTCTGTTGCGCTTCTAACAGCAGAATCATCAGGTATAGTATTATCAAGCATAATTCTTTTAATTCTCATTTCCATGCTTGAAATATTGTATTGGGTAATATCAAAATTTAAGTTTGAAGATGTATTAATCGATGTAATATATGGGTTTCTTGTGTCATTATCGGGAACTGGAATCATAGCACCGGGTTCCAAGACTAATGTATCAGGATCTATCATCCCATCGTCCTTGTACATATAAGTTGGAATTGCGAAAGCTAATGCCCTTAAAGCGTAATCAATAATTTTATTTAATGTCTTAACTTCAGGCACTGCAATAGTTCCAACGCCTCTTCCATATACTTCACCACTACTTTTATTCCATCTTAAAATAATAAAAGGATTGGTTTTGTATGTTCTTTTTACGATAATGTTTTTATCTTTTGAGGCGTTATTATTTATAATTAAATAATTAAAATTATTTTTATCATAGTTATATTTCACTACTTCAAGTAAATTTACACTTTCATCTGCTTTTTTATTTCTAATTTCATATTTAGCATCGTCCCAAACATATTTTATTTCTTTCTCTTTAATACTTATTTCTCTATAAACTGCATCAATTTCACCATTAAATCCTTCATGTATAGAATAGTCTTTAAATGGTATTGTTTTAAATACTATTGGATCTCTAAATTTACTTCCTTGAACTAATAAACAAGATGTTCCAAGTATTAAATCATTATAAAATTCTGGCATTGCAGCATCAAAATTGCTAGCATTTTTAAAAGCGTTTAGAAGTTTACCTAACTTTTCTAATTCTTTGTCTTTTTCTTCTTTACCATCTATATAATCAGCGTATTCTAACCCTAAAAAATCAGTATTTATTGGCGTTATTATTTGTTGCATCTTGTTAACAAAATTATTTGCTGAATTTAAACCTATTGAACTGGTTATCTGAGCATTCTTCTCTTGATAATTTTTGTTATTTTTATCATCTTTGCTTTCAATTTTAGATTTAAACGGCATTATATATTCTGCTACTTCTTCATATTTCGTATTCCAACTTTGTTTTATCTGTTTGCAAGTTTCAAATTCCTTGATTATTTTTTGTATATCAATTGTTGAATCTTCTTTTTGCTTTTGTCTTAATTCCATAAATTAACCTAATGTTTCATTATCTAAAAGACTATAGCCAGAGCTACTTGTCGAACCATTATTTGAATAAGATTCAGAATTATCACTACTGCCTAATAAATTATATCTTTGTTCATCAATCAGTTGTTTTCTCTTTTTTAAAGCTTCTGCCTTTTCACTTGCTATTTGTTGATTTAATAATGCATTTTGTCTTTTTTGCTCTTTATTGGCTTTTTTAGTCTCGTTGATTCCTAAAATAGTTGTTGCTACACCAGCTGCAGCTGCGACCGCTCCCATAATTACCTCTCTTGAATTTTATTAAAAAATTGTGAACAAGAAAAATAAATTCCATTCATATTAAGTAAAATTTTGCCAATTGAAATACAGTTATAAAAATGCAAATTCATAAATTGATTATATTTTTTTATATTTTGTTTAACTGTTTTTGAAGCAACCATTTTATACCCCAAAATAGACTTATTTTTTAATCTATCAACAACATTACAATCAAAACCAGTTTGTAAGAGTATATTATTTTTTATTGGATTGATTAATATTTTATCATCAATAACATACATTAAATGTTGATGCCATAAATCCTTTTTAAGTAAAATTATTGTAATTTTCCTGTTTAAAATGCTTTCTAATATTGGCCGCTCCATATTTTTACTACTCTTTTTTTATTAACAAAATTACCTTTAAATGTCATTTTATTATAAATCTTTGGTAAGATCCTAAAAGCGTCTGCACCATGAGAAGTCCAATCATGCAACGGCTGTTCCTTGTAGCATTGCTTTTTTTCGTCAAACTCTCTTCTGTAATTTTTCAGCGCATCAAGTCCTTGCTTGCAGTTCGTTTTATCAAATATACATTTACTCAATATTCCCCTAACAGCCTGTATATCCGCATATACATCGTTTGTTCTATCCCAAACAACTACATTATTCAATCCTAATTGTATTAATTGATTTTGAACTGTTGAACTCTTTTCAGTTATTGATAATGTTCTATGTCCGCCATCATGTGGTAAATTATGCTGTGAATAATGATAAGGTTTTGAATTGATTATATCAACATAATGAGCTAAACCATAGCCATTTGCCTCATAATAATCAAGAACTTGAACCTCATTCTGTCTAGGAATAACAAACCATATAGCCATACTATCACTTATGCCTAAATCCCAGAGTGTTTGAACTAAACCTTGTCCATCATATACGATTTTGTCTTTAAAGTTAGTTTCTGCAATGTTTGAAAGAATATCGTTATAATACGAGCCAGTCAAGGCACCAGCAAAACTACAATAATATTCCTGTTGTATTAATTCCTCTGGTCTGCCTTGTATTCTTATACTATTTATTTGCTCTTCTGTAATAATTCCAGTGTCCTTTATTGTTTTTAAGCTAGCATAATGTCGTGGATCTTTGCTGTTTTTTAGATAGTTAAACATGTCAAAACAATGGTTCTCACCTAACGGTGTTGAGTTAAAAATACACCAGCCATTATTTCGTAATAAAATAGGTTCTATTATAGAATCCCATAAGCTAGGTTTTTGTTGTGCAAATTCAGATATTACCACGCCATTTGGGTTTGCGCCTCTTAAACTGTCCGGATTATCAGCTCCTAAAATTCTAATAATTGAACCATTAATGAGTTCAATTTTCATTTCTGATTCACTTCTTTTTGCAACTATTTCAGCAGGAATAAGTTCTGGATATCTTATTTGCACACCATTAACTTCGATAAAAGCCTCCCAGAAGCTTTTTCTAGCTTGAACGGTTGATGGAAATATATACCAGTATAAACCGGTCTTTTCAATTGCTTTTTCCGCTATAACATTAAAACAAAAAACATCTTTTCCGGCTCTTCTATGCCATATTAAAATTGCTCTTTTTATGTCATCATTAATGCATTTATCCCAAGGCTCAACTTGATGAGGTAAAAAATTAATCAAAGGAAAAACTATCTCTTTTTCGTTCATTTCTTTTTCAGCCCTTTAATTGTTATTGTTATGTTATCTCTGCTTTTATCTTCAGGTTTTTCACCAACCGTATCTCGCATTGCCAGAAATGCTTGAACTGAATTTTTGGACCCACTCATTGAGGTTTTAATCAATGATAAAATCATTGAAGTTTGTAAGTCTATTTTTCTGTTTGCTAGCTCAGGAAAATTTTGCTTTAATTGTTCCCTCATTTTTTCCGGTGTTTCTGTATTTAAGCACTCTAAAATCGTTTCTTTAAATAACTTTCTCTTTTTTTTATTTTCTACCGATTTTTTACCGCCTTTGCTTCCTCGCTTCTTTGCTTCCTCTTTGCTTAACTCACCTTTTTTAATTGGTTTTAAATTTTTTTCATTTGCCATTTTTGCCCTATTAAGTGATTTCTAACATCCTCCGGAATATCAACACTCACAACCCCATTATTTTTTACTTTTTTCAAAAAATCTTTGCTTCTCAAGTAATCCGTATAAGTCAAATATTGTTCGGTTTCATGAGTTATTGGTTTTATACGATGAAATTCGCTATCAAGGCCACAGCCAAAATAAGTTCCTTCTATTGATGGATTTAAGATCATTGCTTGAAGTCTAATAAACCCTTCCATTAGCGTATCAAGCTTGAGAAAATCAACACCCTGCTCTATAAGTTCCTTCCTTTCGTTTGAGCACTTATATTTTGCAATGGCTTTTTTTGTCTCTTCGTTGAAATTTTTAAATTTTTCAATTGCTTGTTCATTTCTTTTAATTTCAATTTGTTCTTTTGTTTTTTTCTCAATATTTTCAACGCCGGTTAATTGAGCTATAACTTGATGTAGATTTGGCCTTATTTTGCTGCTTTTATACTTGTAGTGTTGATTAATTGCAACTTTGATATCATACGGGAAGAATGCATCCAATTCTTGCTGAATCAATTCTATTCCATCATACATCTTGGTTTTATTTGTGCTATTGACATTGTATAACTCACAAATGTGCTCTATATATGCCGTTGCCTGCTCATTTGACTGTTTATTTTCCATTATAGCTCCTTTTTATAAATAAAATTTTTCTTCACTTTCTTCTGTCTCTTCATGTCTAAACTTTACTGGTAGATTCTTTATTTTTTCTTTCTTTTCCCATGTTATAACTGCACTTTTCCAGTCTTTCATTGGTTGATTACCAACTTTCCACCCCTTACTTTCATAAAAAGCAACAAATGATTCTGCATCAAGTTTATTATCTCGTTCTTTACAATATTCTTGAACTTCTTGAATAGTTGGTTTTTGAAATTTGGTTTTTTCTTTTTTTATATTTTTTTCTTTATATATTTCTTTTTCTATTTCTTTCTCTTTCCCTATTTCTTTTTCTATTTCTTTCTCTTCTTCTTTTTCTTCTTGTTCGTTTGTTAATTTTTGTTCTTGTTTGTTCTTGTTTGTTAATTTTTGTTGTTCGTTTGTTTCTGTTTGTTTTTTTCCTAATCTATTTATAGCTTTTTTTCTACCACTTTCTAAATTAGGTTTTACAAGTTCCCAAGCCATCTTTAACATGCCACTAAAATTCGGCTCATTTCCATTTAAAGAATATTCACAAATAGCATTATAAAAATCTGCTTGTTGAGATTTATCTTCTAAATTTTTTATTGCTTCAAAAAAACTTAAATAGAATGTAAATTGCGTTCTGTTTTTGTTATTTTTTATCATTTTTTTCGTCCCTTTTTATTATTGATAATGATGTAAGTTGTTTTTAGTTTGTTCTTGTTTGTTATTTTTTGTTTCTGTTTGTTTTTGTTTTTTAATTTCGTCCATATTAAATAAATCAGGACTAGGGAGGGATGAGCTACCTAATCCTGTTACCTGTTCTAAATCAGCGATTGCTTCGTTAAAATTTAAAACAGTATATCTTAAAAACTTGTAGCCAAGTTTTGTCATTAAATTGTATTTTTCGCAGTCTTTACTATACCCTGTAATTGAAGTATGTCTTGCCTTTGCAGATACAACACCCTCATATTCAACCAAAATAGACTTGTTGTTCTTACTTACTTTCCAATCTGCTCTGAATTTTCTTGTAGAACAAAACTTGTATTCAGGCTCAACAATATAACCAAGCCCAGTAAATATTTGTTTAAAATTATCTTTTGTAAGATTCGTCATGATATTAACATTGGGTTATTACTCATAAAATTAATTGCTTTTTCTTTAATAGGTTTTATGCGATCAATCACATATTGAGGATCAAATCCAGCCCAATTACAAACTTGCACAAACTCTTCGTTTCTCATATTAAACCACATTAGCGCTTTAATTCTAAATGTTTGAGCTAAATTCTTTTTTGATTGACTTTTTAAATCTACTGCAGCCTGTAAAACAACAGCCTTCCATAGCGCAATTTCGGACTTTACTGAGAGATTTTCATTGTTATAAATAAAATCAAAATCACTACTTTCATTGTGAAGGGTTAAACTTCTGGTTTTTAACTCCTTTAGATATTTTGATTGAGAGTTTTGTTTAAATTCTTCAATATGGAGTGGGGAGATTAGGTTTTTATTCTTTTTCATAAACTTTAAATATAAAAACTGTTAGCTACAAGTTTTCCGCCTGTAGCTTCAGTTATTCTTTTAATAACTTCCCTTTTTGGTATTCTTCTGCCTGATATGTAGTTGTTTATGCTTACATAACTAACTTTTACCTTTTCTGCAAATTTTCTTTTCTTTTCAGCAGTATTTAGGAATCTCTCTGAGAATTTTTTAATATCCATTAAAAAACATTATGTAATTAACTCTGTAATATAAAAATAATTACATTTTTTATAAAGTCAAGAACATAATGTAATTATAATTTTTTAGTTGCAAACAACAAAATGTTTTTGTATTATATGGTGTAAGTCAATATAAAATCTAATTAAATGGATAAAGACAATAAAGAAAATATAATTGGAAATAATATTAGAAAGATAAGAGAAACCAATAAAATAAGCAGAGATGAGCTTGCAAAAATTATTGGTGTAGGTTCCCAAATGATGCAATATATTGAAAGAGGTGAACGAAAAGGGGTTGCTGAATGGGTTTACCAATTACCTAAAGCCTTAAATTGCTCTTATGACGAGTTGTTTGGAGAAAAAGAATATATAAAACAAGACAATTCGTTAGTAAAACTAGGCTATTTTGAAGAAACAAAGGCTAAGTGTGATAATTCATGCTGGGAATATAGTGAAGCTACGGAAAAATTGTATTTTGATAAAGACTATTTACAGAAAATTAAAATAGTTCAGGGTTATGATAATATAATTGTTATAAGATCTGTCGATGATAGTATGTATCCAACAATTCATAATAATGATTATGTTTTTGTAGATACAAATAACAAAGACATCAAAAACGGCATGATATACATAATTAATGAGGATGGAATCTTAAAAATAAAAAGAATAAGAAAAATGCCAACATCTTCAAAAATTGAAATAATGTCTGACAATGAAAACAAATATTTATATCCAAACTATGAAATTGATACCATAGGCGAAAAAATTAAACCAATTGTTTGCGGCAGAGTATTGTCTTTTACTAGAAATTTAATTTAACCAATAAAAAAACAGAATAAAAATGCTATCCTTTTTAAAATATTTCTTAATTGTATTAAATATTTTCTATGCGATTCTATTATTTAATAACGAAGAATATGGTCTCATAATTTTTCCATTATTTTTTATTTTCCTAATTTTTCTAACTGAAAATATTTTGATTTTTCTACTTAAAAAGGATACTTTAATAACAAGTATCACTGAAGTAAGAAAGCATAAATTTGAATTTGGCTTGGCTTTTAAGAGTAATTTCTTAAATGTTTTGGTTGTTGTTATGATTTTAATTTGTTTAAGTCTGATTTTTAGTAATCATGATCTACTTATGGAAACTAGAGGTCATCAAATTGAAATATCTAAAAAAGCTAAAGAACTTGAAGTATATACAATTGCCATAAGGCAACACAGAAATGAAATAAACGAGCTAGAGCAAAATCAAAAAGATATAACAAAAGAGCTAGAAAGAATAAAAAAAGAAATAGAGGAATTGAAAAAACAACAAAAAACAAATGAGATAATAAAACAGAAAGCGATTAGATTAAATTTTTAAGATAACAAAGGAAAACATGGAAGAAAATAAAGGAAATATTATAATATACGAGCTAGAAGATGGAACTTCTAGAATTGATGTTAAAGTTGAAAATGAAACTGTATGGTTGACAAAAAATCAAATAACTCAACTATTTAGCACAAATAGACAAAATATAGAATATCATATTAAAAATATATATGAATCCAACGAATTGCAAGAAAGTTCAACTTGCAAAAAAATTTTGCAAGTTCAGAGAGAAGGAAGTAGAGATGTTAAAAGGGAAGTGGATTTTTATAATCTTGATATGATTATATCTGTAGGTTATCGTGTTAACAATGTTGCAGGCGTTAGATTCAGACAGTGGGCGACAAAGCGTTTAGCTGAATATATGGTTAAAGGCTTTACTTTGGATGATGAAAGACTAAAAGGAAAGGGCAACAAGTATCTTGATGAACTTGTTCAAAGAATAAAAGAAATTAGGGCAAGCGAGCTTAATTTTTACCAAAAAGTAAGAGATGCTTTTAGTTTGAGTAAAGACTATATGGAAAATAAAAAAGAAACAGGTTTATTTTTTGCAAACATACAAAACAAATTATTTCATGCAATAGTAGGAAAAACTGCAGCTGAGTTAATTTGCGAAAGAGCAGATCACGAGTTAGCTAATATGGGATTGTCTTGTTTTAACGGCACAAGAGTTAGAAAAGCTGATGTTATAATAGCTAAAAATTATTTAAAAGAAAACGAATTGAAATCACTTGAAAAATTAGTTGTTATGTTTCTCGATTTTATAGAAAATTATATAGAAAGAACCAAAGAACCTATATATACTAATGATTGGAAATATAGGGCTGACGAATTTTTAAATTTCTACAAATATAAATTGCTAGATGGATATGGAACAAAAAGTAATAAGGAAGCTGAGGATTTTGCTGAAAGTGAATATACCTTATTTGACAAAGAACGAAAAAGACAAGAAAAAATAGAAGCTGATCAAAAAGATTTAAAAGAAATAGAAGAGCTAAAAAAAGAACTCAAGAAAATCAAGAAGTAATTAGGTTTTTCCTGATAGCAGGAAAAATTCCAAAAATGAAGCAGGGGAAAATAATTAATTTGGAGATTTTAATCTTTAGTTTTTGTTTGTTTATCACTAAATAAATCTTCCTTATCAATTGTTTATAACTTAAATTTCTCATTTCACATATCCTAAACCATATCATAATTGACAACTTCTTAATCATCAAGTTGTATAGTTTAATATTTAGCCAAACACGGCACAATCAATGTTCCAATGATGTTTATTATAAAATGTCCTAAGAGCATTTTTAATCATTCTAAGTCAATTATAATCTTTAAGAGCATTTTGGGGTAAAATTAGTTAAATTGCATTAAAAATAATTAAAAAAATTTTAAAAGAATAATTACAAAAATTCATCCAATATAAACAAAATGTAGCTTTATTAATAATTACATTTTGTAATTAAATTACTTGACAATATAAAAACATATTGTTATTATACTAATAACAAAGTTGTTTTTAGATTGTAAATTTAAAATTTACCCAGTATATGTAAAAAAATGTAATATACTATCAAAACTAAAGAGTTTTGAGCGGTATCATAAAACCATAGACCCATTAAGGGCAACTTGTAATAATAGTTGGTATTTATGTCCTGGAGAATTTAAAAGAATCTAGGGAAAATAATTTTTTATTTTAACTGCTTTTTTAATTATCATACGGGGAAGTTTTGTTCTTCTAAATTCAACTAAGGTTATTTCAAAACTTCCTCACTCAATTATTGTCATTCATAAATTGACTATACTTTTTATTAGTTTTCCATAAAGAATTTTTTTCATAAATAGTCAATTTATAAATGATAGTAATCACACTTTATTATCAGACATCGGCAAGTAAATGGAGGCTCCTTTTAATGACTTGCCTTTTATCAATTAAAATAAGAGAAAATTATGTTAAGAATAGTATTATATGTATTAGCGAAATTTCATTTTATAACTGGTGCAAAATTTAGGTCAATATTAGCTGAAAGATATTTAGTTTTTGAAAATCTTGATTTTGATAATCCTACAAATTTTGTAATAAATGATGAGGAGATGTAAAATGGATTTAAAAACAATAACTAAAGATACTGATACTTTAATCAGTGCTTTAAAACAACATAACATAAAAGATTGTCAAAAACCTTTTGCAATCAAGCTTATTAGTGCTCTTGAAGATTTAATGAATAATACAACAGTATATGATTGGAAAACTAATTCAAATACTCCTGTTAAATTAAGTCAAGAAGAAGAACGACAAGCTTTTTTAACACTTGTTGATGGACTTTCTAGGGTTAACAACAGCGGTTTAAGTGTTAATGATCACGAGCTAATTTATTTTATAAAAAGAGGAAAACTATTAACTGTTTCTACTCACTATTCAGCACCTTTCAGAGTTGCTAAAGATATGGGGTATATGATAGTTCCAACATTCTATGAAATTTATAGTAATGAAGATTTTGAAGTTAGTGAAAGAAGAAATAATGAGGACAAAGTTTTATACGATGTAAAACACAAGCAATTAGAATTTGATAGAAGTATTACGGCAGAAAAGCTAACTAATAAAACTTTTAAAGGTTTTGCATTAAGACTTTCTGTTTCAACTATTCAAGTAGATGGAAAAATTAACTTTCTATTTGAAGCTTTTACAAGTATGACACCTCAGCAAGTTATTGATAGAAGCATGAGGGGTGATAATGGAATCTTTAAATCATTTTGGCAAAAAGCAACTTATGATCCTAAAACAAAGAAAAAATTAACAGATAGCAAAAAAGTTATTCTTAATGAATTAAATGAAAAATCAATTTGGCTTTCTGATACTAAAGCTATGGTATATAAAACTCTTATTAGAGAAATCACTAGACCGTTGAGAGAAGCTTTGCCTCAGCTTGAAAAGATGTATCAATTTATGGATTACGAAGAACAAGAAGAATTGAAATCACACGAGGACAATCCATTAAACAAAACCAGTAAAACAGTTGATACAACTTTTATGGAAATAAAAGATGTAGATCTTAAAAATCCAGATGAAAATTTAAAGAAAGATGTTGCTGAATTGCTGCAGATGTATGATGTCAATCCTACATTGGCGGAACAACATTTAAAAGAACTTACTGATTTATTGAATAAAGCTAATGAAATTATAAATAATCAAGAAAGACAAAATGAAAAACAAAAAATAATAAATCAAAAAGCAAAATACATTCTAGCTGTAAATAGCAAAAATGAAAAATATAAAGAAACACTTGGAAAGCTGTTTAAAAAAAATAATAACACAAAGGTTTAATTAAATGATAGAAATCAAATTTAAAGAAACTACGGCGATGAAAAGTATTAAAAATTCATTGCCACCTTTTGTAAAAGAAAAAATAATCGATGTAAAACAGAAAACTGATAAATGGTATAATTTAAAATCAAATAAAATTGGTTCAAGCGAAATATTTGCATTGATTCAGTACTATGCAAAAGATAATGAATTATTATCTTGTGGAATACAGCCAGCAGATATAAGAGAAGAAAGCAGTTTTAATACGGCTTTTGGCCTATATCATAAAATCAAGAAGACTAAAGAATATTTCACAAAACCATTAGGTAGGGTTTATGCAGACTACGGCACAGCAATGGAAACTTATGCTAAATATTGGCTAAAAAACCAATACAAAGCGAGTATAGAACAAGGTTTAGTATTTATAGATAATGATTGTATAGTCTCAACTGATATAATTGGATCATGGAAAGACACACCGATTCAAGATATTAATTCAGTATATATTGATATTATAAACAATCCTTGTTTTATAGTTGAAATTAAGACAATTAACAGTTGGAAATACCAAGCTAAAACACTAATAACAGGTATTGATTGGAAAACAATTTTGCAACATCAATATCAGTTATTTATAAGTGGTATAGAATGGGGTGGTATTCTACCAATTGTCTTAGAAAATGACACAGCTGAAGAAAGATGTTTTATTGCAGGTATGGCTCAAGGAAATAAATCTAAATTTATAAAATATCTTGAGCCAAGATGTAAAACACAGATTTATTTTATTCAAAAAATACCAGCATTAAGAGGTTTATTTACAGCAGTTTTAGAGAGGTTTTTTGATGATGTAAAAAACAATAATGAGCCTACAATGTATCCCGATAAGGAAGAGCCTAAAGCTATTTTCAATATGGTTAGAAATTATCAAGATACATTTAGAATTAATGTTTCTGTTGATGGGAAAATAGATAATTTTATTAAATCAAAAGAAAACTTTGAAATGGCAAAGAAAGAATTTGAGAAACAGAAAGATCTGATAATCAATACTCTTTATATGTCTAAGGCATTAAGAATAACTGATAAAGATAATTCGAAAAGAATTGAAATAGACGGAAGAAATGCGGTAATAATCAAAGATATTAAGGAAAAAGAACAATGCAAGGAATTAGCTTAAGGCCTTATCAGCGAGAAAAGGTTAATTACTCGATTGATAAAATAAAAGAAAGGGGCAACTCGCTATTGATTGCTCCCACTGGCGCGGGTAAGACAATTATGTTGTCGGCAGTATGTGATGAGTGCATAAGATATATAAAGCCTAAAATGCACACGCTAGTTTTAGTTCATAGAAATACAATCAACAATCAAAATATAGATAAGTTCCAAAAAGTCGCAAATAGGCAGGTTAGTTTATTCACTGCCGAATGCAAAGACTTCTCGGGGCAGATTATTTTTGCTATGGTGCAAACGGCTAAGAATGAATATAAGAAGTTTCCAGCTTTTGACATGATTGTTATTGATGAATGCCATCACGCCATCGCAGACAGCTATATGAAAATCATACTTGATCAGAAAGCTAAAAATCCAAACCTTTTATTGTTTGGAGTTACAGCAACGCCTAACAGAGGAGATGGCGAAAGTCTCATTTCACTATTTGATAACTACTCACAAATAAGTATAAAACAGCTTATAGAGATGGGTTATTTAGTGAGACCAACAATGATTGATTGCAGTCCAATAGTTCAAGCGACAAAAAAAGATAAAACAGGAAAAAGCGAAATAGTTGAAGAAAGCGGCTTAATATCAAGATTAGATTTTGAAAAACTGTCTGATAAGATATTTAATGATTGGAACAATCTAAGGACAAAGCTTAATCTCAAAAAAACTGTTATATTTTGTAGTAGCCATGAGGATATAGATACTCTTGCGAAACATTTTAATCTTAATGGGGTAAAAACAGCCGTCATAAAAGATTTTTCAAGTAGTATAGATAGAGAAAGAGAACTTGGAAGATTTGAAAAAGGCAACTGCGATGTAATCATAAATGTTGATATACTTACTGAGGGTTACGATTATCCGCCTATTGATTGCGTTGTATTGGCAAGGAGCATGGGAGTTAAAAGTCTATATATTCAAATGATAGGAAGAGGACTGAGACCGTTGGACAATACCAAAACGAAAAATATAAAAAAAGAATGTGTTGTTATTGATTTTGGCGGAAACATAAAAAAACATGGAACTCTTGATGAGGAAGTAAATATGTGCGAATCATATCAATGTGAAGATGGAAAACATTTAACCAATGCGGACATATTTAAAGGCAATTTATCTATATTTGGCAATGACGCAAAAGTGGAAAAGCCAAGAGATGGAGTGATAGTTGGGGAGATCCAACAAATACATGAGTTTTATAAAAATTCATTTGCCGATTGGGAGAGTTTTGAAGATCCGGAACATGGATTGATTTATTGCACCTGTGGAAAAAAAGCCAATGTGATTATCATAAAAAATAAATCATTCGCTACCACAAATAAAGTAAATTGGGAAAATATAGGTATCGCCCCCGATGGCAGTGCAAACAACATAAACTTCCTACTGGAAACAGGGGATGAATTTATGAAAGAAAATGATCCTGAGTATCAAAAAGCTAGCAGAGACAAGCCAATTCTTGATATGCAAATAGAAATATTAAGAGCTAGATATTCATTGCAGAACTGCAATTTTTACCGAGCTAACACAATGATTTGCTGGGATTTGTTCAGGAAAAATTTCCTGAACAAATAACTCAAAACCAAGCCGAGAAATCGGCTTTTTTAATAATTAATAAAGAAAAAATGACTGAAAATAAAATAGTTAATGAGTTAGCAGAAAAAATAGATATCGATAATCCTTTAGGAAAAGAAATTAAAAGATGTGATTCACAAGTTGATTTAAAACTCAAAAGAATAGTTGAAAATATTGAGAAATTAGAGGAAGAAAAGAAGGAAGTTTCAAGGCAGATTTCTTATATTTATAAAGAAGCAAAAGGTTTTGGCTTTGATACAAAAGCTATAAGAAAAGTTATATCATTAAGAAAGATGGATAGTGATAAGAGAATTGAATTAGAAGAATTAACCCAGACTTACAAAGAAGCTTTGGGAATGTTGGGTTAAATATAAAACAACACCACATTCTTCGAACTGACAAGGATAAGCAAGATTTTTGTTTGTCCTTTTCCAATTTCAAGCTAAAAGCACCGATTGTTGTCAATATAGATTTATTCTACAAAAAGAACTCTAGCCAACAACTTCGTGCATATTGGCGATTAATCAAGATTTGTAAAACTTTTATGAATAATCAGGGAAATAATTTTGATGATGAAACCGTTAGTGATTACTTTAAACTAAAATCAGGACATTATGCTGAAATTGATGGAATAAAATTACCTAGAAGTATAGCTCTTGATAGTGGAACAACCACACAAGAAATGAGAACTCTTATTGATATAATACTTGAATTCGGTTTAGACAATGAAATTGAGGATTGTTATATTGAAAATCAAGAGCTAGACGAACTTCTGAAATATTATGAAAATCAAAAAAGATAAAATTATGGAACACTTAATAAATAAAATTCATTTAGGCGACTGTTTGGAGTTTATGAGACAGATTCCAGACAGATCAATTGATTTAATTCTTACATCCCCACCTTATGACAATTTAAGGAATTACAAAGGATATACATTTGACTTTGAAAACACTGCAAAAGAGCTATACAGAATCTTAAAAGATGGCGGTGTTATGGTTTGGGTTGTTGGCGATGCGGTTATAGATAAAAGCGAGACAGGAACATCATTTAAACAGGCATTATATTTTAAGGACCTTGGCCTAAGATTACACGACACCATGATATACAAAAAGAATGGATCGCCATTTCCAGAAAAAACAAGATATTCCCAAGTGTTTGAATATATGTTTGTGTTTTGCAAAGGAAATTTAAAAACATTTAATCCATTAAGAGATAGAAAAAATAGATGGACCGGAACATGGGGAGTAAAACATTATAGGAACAAAGAAGGCAATCTTATAAAGGGAGAGAAATATGAATGTGCGGAATATAGTTGCAGATTTAATGTTTGGAAATATAATACCGGTGCTGGATTTAGCACAAAGGATGATATAGCTTACAAACATCCCGCAATATTTCCAGAGGCACTAGCAGAAGACCATATATTAAGTTGGAGTAATGAAAATGATATAGTTCTGGATCCGTTTATGGGAAGCGGAACAACTGCAAAAATGGCAGTGAAGCACTATAGAAAATTTATAGGTTGCGATATATCAGCTGAATATGTGGACATAGCAAATAAGAGACTTGATATCTTTACAAGACAGATGTGTTTTAAGTTTAACTAAAATAAAGCGATATGAAAACAAAAAGATTTAAACTTGATAAAAATCAATCTAAAGACCTTGAAAAGATATTTTTACAGGTGGATGAAAAATGCAGATTGTCATATGTTTATGCTTCCTGTATAATTCAAACAATAGGCTACAACTTCTACAATAAAAAGATAATCCCTATTGAGAAAATACATAAATGGTTCTTAACTGATTATTTTATCAATCAATATATCAACAATAATCAAGTTGACTTCTTTTATCTCTCTATTGCGAGTGAATTTTTAAAACAGAAACTCAACTTTGATTTACTAGAAAGGCAAGATGAAGTATTGAGTAAAATAAACCTAAGAGAGATAAGAGTAGACAATAAAGAAGCGCCATTTACTGATTTAGAAAAATATTGTGAATATGTTGCTAATAGAGGCATGAAACACGAAAGCGAACAGAATCAGATTTATAATTTTGTAGTTAAAAAGGAGTAAAATATGGAATATAAAATAATAGAATTAATAATAGAAATTACAATCGCAATAATAGTTATGTTATTATTATTCAATTCAAAAAATAATTTATTATATGTTATAATAATTCAATTATTTGCATTATTGATAGGTTTTAAGTATTACAAAGTTCATAAATATAAAGAATTTGATAGAATAATATAATTTTATTAATAATAAAAAGGTAAAAGAAAATGATAAATAATGATAGATTTAAGTTTAGATTTTGGGATATAGAAAACAAAAAGTTTTACACACCAAAATCACAAGATGAGTGGATAGGTGTTGATGATACCGGGATATATTTATATGAACGAGATTATTCAAATATTAAGGAACAGGTTGAAGTTACCGATGTAACGAAATATTACGAAATTAACCAATCCACTGGCTTAAAAGACAAAAATGGAAATCTGATTTATGAGGGAGATATAATTAAGATTGATGGATTTAATATTGGCGCGGTTGTCTTTTGGAGGAATCAATTTTGCTTTGAGAGCGTTAATCCAAATATTACACAAAATGAAAGGGGACACTTCAATTGGGAAGCATTTTGTAAAACAGATCATTCAAATTATATACCTGAAATAATAGGCAACATTTACGGAAGCCCTGAATTGCTGGAGGTGGAAAATGACTAATATTATTGATCTAAGAGGTCTTTTTATTAAGCCTATTGAGGATTGTTCTTGTTCCTTAAGGAAATATGTAAAAACCATGATGAATTTTGTCAAATGGCTTGTTATGGCTATTTTTTTGAATTAAAGGAGTAAATCATGGAACAACTAGAAAAAGAAATCATAAACTGGCACAAAGCCACTTTTTTAAATGCTACTCTTGAAACTCAAATAATGAAATTCAAAGAGGAATACGAGGAAATGGAACAAGCTGACAACTATAGAAACTATGTAAATGAGTTATGTGATTGCATCATAGTTGCAACAGCTTTTAAACGATTTGGTGAAGCTGGAAATGTGCTTTATAATATCTTTAATCAATTTATCAAAATAACATTAGATAATAAAAAAGAAAACTGGGACTTTGATAGTGAGATTATAGAAAGGTTTGTTGAGGCTAAATTGAAGATTAATAAACAAAGAAAATGGGAATTTATTAATGGGACTTATAAACATAAAGAGGAGTAGATTATGCAAATAGAAAAACCAATACGAATGAAAGAAATGTATGTGATGCTAAATATTAGTGAAAATACATTCAAGTATACAATGCTAAATCCGTTATTAAAACTACAACAAATAACCGATATAGATATTGGAGTAATTCCAAGAAAAACGAAAACAAGAATTCAATATATGTTTCAATATCAAAAGTTCGTTGAAGCGTTAAAATTGTTAAACAAACAAGATATAGGAGGTAATAAACAATGTCAGCCAAGAAAGAATATCCTAGACTTAAAGAAAGAAAAGGCATCTTTTACATCTACGACTATATTGAAGGGGAATTGCGCCGTCAGTCAACTGGAGCAAATTCTGAGTTAGAAGCCATCAAGCTATTAAATCAATATATAGAAAATAAAGAAAGTAAAACCATCTCAAATCAAAATGAGGTGGTTTTATTTGATGAAGTGGCTTTGATGTTTATTCAAGATAAAGAAAGACAATGTAAACCAAAGACGCTAAAACAATATAAATTTCTCTTAAAATCATTATTATATTTTTTTAGTTCAAAAGATATTAATAGCCTAAAGAGAATAGATATAAAGCAATTTGAGGATTTAGAAAGATTGAATAATGTTAGCGACGGACTGTTAAGAAAAAAACTTGTTTTGCTACAATCTATTTTTAAATATGCTATTGAGCTTGAATTGGCAAATAATAATCCACTTGCAAATTATTCTTTTAGAAAGCAAATAAAAGACTATGAAATCAGAGAAAGATTTTTTACATCAAATGAATGTCAATTATTACTAAATGCAATCAGGTTGTTAAAAAATGATAATCTTGAAAGAATTGTTATTTTTACTCTTGAAACTGGATTGAGAGTTGGCGAACTCACAAATATTCTTTTTACTGATGTGGCATTTCAAGATAATATTCCAATGCTACGGATCAGAAAAGATATAGCTAAATCAAAACGAGACAGATTCATACCTTTATCCAAACTAGCACAGGAGCAGATATTAAAACAAAAGCAAGATTTTTCAAATTCCGCTTTCATATTTACAACAAACAAAGGCGAACCATACAAAACAGCTCCAAAAACCGCACTAAATACAGCATTAAAGAAAGCTGGATTAAAAGAATTATACGTGTCATTTCACACATTGAGACATACCGCAGGCTCTTTATGGCTTCAAGGAATTAACATTGATGGAACACAAAGACCACCAGTAAGAATTGAAATAGTTAGTGAGGTATTGGGACATAGAGATATATCTTTTACAAAAAATGTGTATGCTAAGTTTGATAACAATTCAATAGCAGTAGGATTTGCTCCTAATGAGTTTTTAAAAATTCAATAAAAAGCATATAACTTCTTATACTAAAAAAACTAAAAAATATTTTTGATGTAATTATAGTAATCTGAACGCACTCGCACAAACACTCGCACAGTGCGATTGATTTTACTCGCACACTTGATTTTTAAAATTTTTGATAGCTTGATTTTATTGATTTGATAGTGGTGCCGAGAATGTGATTTGAACACACGACCTACTGATTACGAATCAGTTGCTCTACCAGCTGAGCTATCTCGGCAACAATTAGGTTATAGCTCTTATTTTATTTATTGTCAATGGAGTTAGCAATATTTATATATTATTTAATCGTTGGAAGAGATTTTATTTTTTTAAAATAAAAAATTTAATTTTAATATAAAGTTGGATTATTCATTGCCCTCTAGAATTACCGTTACTTTCTCATTTTGTTCTTTGTTTCCGGTGATTTTTGTTTCTCCAGTTGAAACATAATATTCAAATTTTTCGGCTGTCAATGTTAAATTATTTTCGGTAATAATAACGTTGCGCTGTAGTGTTATTATATTTTGCGCTAAATCATAAAAGCCAATATCTCCTTTTGCTGCTATTTTGTCTGTGATAAATTTAACGTTGTTTTCGGTTTTTATGCTCTCTATGTTTAATTTTTTGTCTTTATTCTCGTTGTATTTTGCGATCATTTTGTCGGAGTAAAGAGTAAACTTTGTATGTTTGGCTTTTACTTCTTTTAGAAAATGAATTTCTTGTTTGTCTCTGTAGATTGTCATGGTTTCTGATGTGATAGATAGTGGTTGCTGCTTATCTAATTCTACTTTTGCATTAAGTAGATTGGGAATAAAGCATAAAAAAAGTAATAAAAATATTTTTTTTATCATGTGATTAATTCCAATATTTTTTTTGCGCCGTTTGTTGAGGCTTTTTCATTGCCGTTGTATCCAAGTTTTTTGATGACCTCTATTGTATCTTGGATTTGTTGTCTGGATATTTGCTTATTGTTTAATATTTTGTTTATTTCGTTGGCAATTAATGATGGTTCTGCGTTGTCAAGGACAAATTCTGGAATAATCTCTTTGTTGGCTATTATATTTACGATATTTGCGTATTTAACTTTTAATATTCTTTTAACTATTTTGTTTGTAAGCCAATTGAATGTGTATGTTATAACTAATGGAATATTGAATATGTTAAATTCGAATGTATTGGTTCCGGATTTTGCTAAAGCTATATTGGCTGAAGATGATATTTTTTGTTTTTCAATTTCGTCAATTATGATTTTGTTTTTAAACTCGTGCTCATGGCTGATGAATTCAACTAGGTCTTTTGTGTTGTTGTTTGCGAATGTGAAAATCTGGGAGTCTTTATATTTATAATCATAATCTTCTTTAAGGATTTCTATGGATTTTATCATTATTGGAAAAATTCTTTCAACTTCGCCTTCTCTGCTACCGGGCGTTAATACTATTATTATATCTTCAGGGGAAATATTGTAGTTTTTTATTAAATCGTTTTTATTATATTTGAATTTATATTTTTCGGTATTATCAAAAATTGGATGTCCGATAAATTCCGTTCTTAAACCATACTTTTCAAAATATGGCGGCTCAAATGGCAAGATACACAGTAATAAATTATAAAGTTTAGCCATTTTTTTGGCTCTTTTTTCTTTGTAAGCCCAAATACTTGGAGCTATTAAATGAACTTTTTTTACGCTCTCAAAGAATTTTTTGTTTTTTGATTTTAATTTTTCCATAATTCTAAATGAAAAGCCTGGAGAGTCAATTGTTAAAATAAGGTCTGGTTTTTGTGTTAGTATTTCGTTGACTGTTTGATTTATTCTTTTTGAAAGTTTAAAAATTTTTGGTAAGATTTCAAAGAATCCCATAACTGATAATTCTTTCATTGGGAAAATGGATTGTAGGCCTTCATTTTTCATTTTTTCGCCGCCAACTCCAATGAATTTAATATTTATATTCTCTGCATTGTTTTTTATGGCATTCATTATTTTTTCTCCTAACAAATCGCCTGAGGCTTCGCCAGCTGTTATAAATATTTTTTTTGTGTTTTCCATTAATAACTCCCAACTGCTAATAATAATAGACTGTATAATATAATATTATAAGGCTTTTTTAAATAAACAATTATTTTTAATAAAATATATTGACAAAATAAAAGTTGATTTTAAAGTAAAATTACTACTTATAGTAGTTATTATTAATAATTATTTTTCGTATGAGTACTTCAAAAGCATTTATTTCCTCTTTGATTTTGCTAATTATTGGCGGTCTTAATTGGGGGTTGATTGGGTTTTTTAATTTTGATTTAGTTGCTTCATTGTTTGGAACAATGACGATTCTATCAAGAATGGTGTATGCTATAGTTGGAATTGCTGCTGTTATTGCTGCTATTACAATACCTATTAAAAAAAGTAATCAATAGTTTTTAATAGACTTTTGCAAATAAGGTTAATTGATTTTGTTTGTGAAATTTATTATTTTTCTTATTTAATTTGATACTCATTTAGCTGTTAGTTGAATGAGTATAAATTATGTGATAGGTCTAATATTTAAGATTGCTAAATACAAAATATTTTTTAGATTATAATTAATAGCATTGGATTTATTTATTATGAAAAGCTTAATTGGACTTACAAAAGAAGAAATTATTATTGAATTAAAAAAGTTTGGCGTAGAGGGATATAGAGCTAAGCAAATATGGACTTGGATTTATGTGCATGGAAAAAGGGATTTCAACGAAATGAATAATATTTCAAAGGAATTAAGACAAAAATTGGCCGAAAATTATACTATCGCAAGGCCTAAAATCAATACTCTTTTAATTTCTAAGGACGGAACAAAAAAATGGTTGGTTGAGTTTACTGATGGTGAAAAAGTTGAAATGGTTTACATACCAGAAGAAGACAGAGGAACATTATGCATTTCATCTCAAGTTGGCTGCGCAATGAATTGTAAGTTTTGCAATACTGGATTTTATGGATTAAAAAGAAATATGACTGCCGAGGAAATTGTAGGCGAAGTCCTAATCGCAAGAGATGAATTAAATGAGTGGGAAAATTTAGACAAGGGAATTGGCGAAGGCAGAACCATATCAAATATTGTTGTTATGGGAATGGGAGAGCCACTGGCAAATTACGATAATGCAGTTAAAGCATTAAAAATTATTAACGATCCAGATGGCATAGCTTTTTCAAACAGGCGAATTACATTATCAACTTGCGGGCTTGTTCCACAAATAAAAAAACTTGGTGATAACTTAAAAGTAAATTTAGCAATTTCATTGCATGCTTCTACAGACGATATTAGAAAAAAAATAATGCCGATTGCTGAAAAGTATACTATAAAAGAAATATTTGACGCTTGTTGCGAATACGCAAAAAAGACAAATGGAAGACGAATCACTTTTGAATATATAATGATAAAAGATTTAAACGACAGCGACGCAGACGCTTTAAGATTAGTCTCATTAGTTAAAAAACACCATGTTCCAGCGAAATTTAATTTAATTCCATTTAATCCATGGAAAGACTGCAATTTTGAACCAAGCTTAATGAATAGAATAAATAAGTTTGCTGAAATTATAACAAATGCCAAACTGCCCTGCCCTATAAGAAAAGCCAGGGGACAAGATATTATGGCTGCATGTGGACAGTTGAAAAACGAAGAGTAATAAACATTAATAAATTTTTAGATAGTTAAAAATATAGAATGTGTTTTTAAAAGTTCGTCTTCGTCAGTTGTTCTGTAGCTCCCCTTTGTCGCATTGCGACATTTCCCCTCAAGGAGGGGAAAGATTGTCCTTGCTTGTTAAACTATTTTTTCTTCACCACTATTCATAATCTTTCCCATCCTTGAGGGCGAAGTGCGAAGCCGAGCCAATGACTGCTTGCAGGCAATCGGCAGCCTGTCGTTCGGGAAGCTCTGATGAAGTCAAATGTCCGAAGGACAAAGGGGAGCTGCTTTATAATAAATATTATTTTCTCAATGATTTGACAAATGTCTTAAAAGCTAATATAATATACTTCATATAAAGAATATAAAGATATGAATTTTCTATTTGACTTTGATTCTACGTTAGTGAAATGCGAATCCTTAAATGATATTTTAAATTTAGCACTTGGAGATAATTCTGAGAAAATTGCAGAAGTTGACAGAATAACAAAAATGGCAATGAATGGTCTGATAACACCACAAAATTCAATAATACAAAGGTTAAGACTAGCCACGATAAACAAAGAATTAGTGAATAAAATAACTCTTAAAACAAAAAGTGAAATAACGGAAGGAATGGTGAAATTAATTGCGGAGTTAAAAAAACAAAAAGATGCAAATATTTTTGTAATAAGCGGTGGATTTAAAGAAATAATAGTCCCAACGGCTAAAATTCTTGGAATAGACGAGAAAAATGTGTTTGCTAATGAGTTTGTTTATAATGAAAATGGAGTTGTTGAGTATGTAAAACAAAATATTCTCATGGAAGAGCAAGGAAAAGTTAAATTAATAAATAAACTAAAAGAAGATGGAGTTCTGGTCGGCAAAAATATAATGATTGGAGATGGTTTTACGGATTTGGAAACGTTTTTATATAACGCTGTTGACAATTACATATGTTTTTGCGGAGTTATTGCTAGAGAAAATGTTAAAAAGAAATCACTGCATATTGCGACAGATACTAAAGAATTATTAAATCTTTTACAAACTAATACATTTAGATAATTCTAAGCATAATATAAGATTGAACCAAAAAATAGAAAAACCCTATATTTTATATAGGGTTGTTTTAATTCTATAAATCAGCTGCATGCTTTGATAAATATTCCGAAATTCCCTCTACTGTAGGTTTTATTCCTTCCTCGCCTTTTTTCCAGTTTGCTGGACAAACTTCACCATACTCCTGAGTAAATAATAATGCATCAACCATTCTTATGATTTCGTCTATATTTCTACCAAGTGGTAAATCATTAACTACTTGGTGAACAACTTTTCCAGTTTGATCCATCAAAAACGTAGCCCTGTATGCTAATTTGGCGTCAGAAAGAACATCGTATTGTTTTGCAATTTCTCCATTAGTATCCGCAACCATAGGAAATCTAATACTTCCAATGCCGCCTCTATCAACTGGAGTGCCTTTCCAAGCATAGTGAACAAACTGGCTATCTATGGAACAGCCAACTAAAGCAACTTTTTTACTTTCAAAAACTGACATTTTATTATTAAAAGCTATAATTTCGGAAGGACATACAAAAGAAAAATCTGCAGGCCAAAAGAATAAAATAGCTATTTTTTTATTAATGTAATTTTTAAGGTTGAATTTATCATCTATTGAATTATCAGGCATTACTGCTGATGATATAAAATCTGGAGCTTGTTTTCCAACTAAAACTGACATATTTAATATATTTTATTAACACAATTTTAAGTGTATTTCTGATAATTAAATAAGCAAGTTTTTATTAAGAAAATTTATGGAGTTGCAAGGATTAAGCAGCTTCCCTTTGTCAACTACGTTGACATTTCCCCTCAAGGATGGGAAAGATTGTCCTTGGTTGCTGCACTAACTATCTTCACTGCTGCTGAAGGAGAAAGAGGAGCTACAGAATAGAACAAAAAGTTGCCTACAATATGTTAAACATTTCTGCGAATTTGTAAGTGAGTGTAAAAAACAAGTCAAAACTTGAAATCTTAAAATATGTCTCTAAGATAATAAGTGAAATAATTTTAATGGCTTTAATGATTTCAAAAAATCTCAATAGTTTTCAAAATCTTTTTATAAAGTTGTGTAGTTTTTGGAATGATTTTGGTTGTGTTTTAATACCGCCTGCTCAAGTGGAAATATCGTCGCCATTGTTTCATCCAAATACGTTTTTTGGAATGATTAGTGATAGTAGTGTTGATACAATGTATCTTCAACCTCATGTTGCCTCAAGAGAAGCCGATAATATAAAATTTGGTATTCAGAATTATACTTTTTTAAAGTTTCAAATAGTTATGAAATCAAAAATCTTAGAACCACAAAAGGTGTTTTTAAATAGTTTGGAACATATTGGATTGGATTTGAAAAGTAATGATATAAAATTTAATAATGAGGATTATGAAAATTTTATTTTTAGAATAAATACTTTTGGTTATAAAGTTTTATTCAATAGCGTTCCCATTGCAAAATTATACTATGTTCAAAATATAGGTTGTCATGATTTTATTTTACCTCCGTTGGTTATACTTTATGATCTAGATAAGATATTGACAATTTTACAAGATAAAAGCGGAGTTTACGATGTGTCTTGGAATGGTGTTGAAGGTAAAGAAGGAGTTTTGTATTCAGAATTAATGTTGAAATCAGAAAATGAAAATTATGAATTTGTAAAAGATACGGCAACAAATGAAGTAATTTTACGGCAGTTAAATGATTTTAAGACTATGGTGGATATATTGTTGAAGGAAAAGATTATAGTTCCGGCTTATAACGGCATTTTAAAGGCAAAATACTGTTTGGATGTTTTGTGTTTGAGAAATTATATTATGTATAATGATAAGTTGGAACATAGTAGAGATTTGAGAAATTTAGTAGATTTGTGTTGTGAGGAATATTTGCAAAAAATAAAACAGGATAAAGTAAATGAGTAGTTTATTAATGGAATTATATTCGGAAGAAATACCGTATTACTTTTTTGATAAAATAAAATCAGAAGTGAAAAAGATTTTTACGGAATGTTTTTTAAATCTTGGTCTGATAGAGAGAAATGATATTAGTTCAATAGTAGTGTATACAACGCCTTGTAGGATTATTATTTACTGTGATAAAATTACTGCAAATGTTAATATAAACTATAGGGAAATTTGCGGGCCAAAAGTTGATGCAACTAAAGAAGAAAAAGCAGGTTTTTTATCTGCTTATAATATAAAATCAGCTAGTGAATTGGTTGAAAAAGATGGAAATTTGGTATTAGTTCAAGAAAATTTAAAAATAAAATCTAAAGATATTCTGGAAGATAATATAGAAAATATATTGCTTTCACTTGTTAACTCTTTTCCAAAAAATGTTAATTGGACAAATTCGAAAGATATAAAATGGATTAGTCCGTTAAGAAATATTTTATGTTTAGTTGACGACAATATTTTGCAATTTAATTTTTGTGGTTTGAGCAGTAATAATTTTACTTACGGACATAAAATATTAACTGGATTAGATAAAAAAATTAAGGTAAATAATTTTGATGATTATAAATCAAAAATGAAGGAAAATTTTGTAATTTTTGATCAAAATGAAAGAGAGCGTATTATTATAAGTAAAATGCTGGAAATAGAAAACGAGTTGAATTTATCAACTTATGGAATTAACAAAGCTGATTTTAAACAAAATTTGATAAAAAAAATAGTAAATACTACTGAGTATCCTGATGTATTCTGCGTGGAATTTAATAAAGAGTTTTTAAAATTGCCTACAGTAGTAATTACTACTGTTATTTGCAGTGATTATAATTGTTTGTGTTTAAAGTGCGAATCTCAAAATACTCTTTCTAATAAAGTTATATCGTTTACAAATACAAAAGTTAATAACAAGAAAGGTTGCGCCATATTCAATGGTTTAGAAAATGTTATTAATAATAAATTATCATTTGCAAATTTTAAATTAACGGAGTTTCTATCAGAAAGTCTTGACGTAAAAATAAGAAAACTAAAACAGTTAAAATATCATAAGGGTTTTGGCTCTGTATTTAACAAAGTAGAAAGAATAACGGAATTATCAAAGTTTATATGTTTATGGATTCCACATTGTGATTTGTTAGCTACTGAAGCGGCGGCTAAATTATGCAAAATAGATTCAACAACCACACTCACAAAAGATAACCCAATATTAAAAGGTTATTTATCAGCATATTATGCAGAAATAAATTCTTATTCAAAAGAAGTTTGCGATGGTATTAGCGAATATTATGAACCAAGGAATGTAAAGGATCCAATTCCTACTACAAATGTAGGAAGAATAATATCCTTAGCCGGAAGAGTAGAAAATATTACAACATTATTTATTATGAATGAGCAATCTAACAGTTCTGAAGATCCATTTGGAATAAGAAAAAATATGACAACTATTATAAAAATACTAGCCGAAGGTGAAATATCTATACCGTTTCAAGTTTTAATTCTTAAATCAATAAGCTTATTTAGAACTGGTATTTATAAAAATAATAATGAGATAAAAATAAGTGTAAAACAAAAGATAAATAAAATCAAAGAAGATATTACCAATCTTTGCAGGGATAAATTCTTTAGTTTTTTAAAGGATTGCGGATATAGGGAAAACATTATTTCTTTAGTATTTAGCAAAGAAAACAAACAAAAAAAGCCCGCATTAAATATATATTATTTATACAAGAAAGCGGTTATTGTTAATGAGTATGCGGAAAAAAATGCAGAAAAGATTTTGACTATAAAAAATACGTATAAAAGAGTTAAAAAAATATTGCTCACTTCAAAAATTGAGAAAAATATACCATTATTCGCTAAATTAATAAGAAAATTACACAAAAAAACAAAAAATGAAAATTTATTAGCTACGGCTATAAAAGATCTTAAAATTGATATAAAAAGAGAAAACAAATTGCAAAATTACAATTTATGTTTGGATTTGCTGTATGACTTTTCAGTTTTGTTGAATAAATATCTTGAAATGAATGTGATTATAACGAAAAATAAAGGTGAAACAAATACGAAATTATATTTGATGTATAAAATAAAAAATATATTTGATGGTTTTTTATATTTTTAGACTAAATATTCTTAAACTTTTTTGATGTAAGCAAAGCAGCTCCCCTTATAAACGCAGTTGACAAAGGCCTACAGAACAACTCACAACAAATAAATTACCAATGTGAATTTTAAATAAAACTTGACCTTAAAATTTTATTTATTATTTCATTATAAGCGAAAACAAAATATAATATCATGAAAAATACAAACATTATTACGGCCTATATTCATAGACATGGAAGATCTATTTTTAATAATGACTACGATAAGGATGGCGAAATTGTAATAGGTAATTATGAATCGCCATTAACAGAATATGGGCAAGCACAGGCCAAATTACTTGGTTTGCAATTCAAGGAAAGGGGAATAGAATTTGATTATTTGGTAAGCAGCAATTTAAGTCGTGCACTTGATACGGCAAAACTTGCTCGAAGTTCCATGAATTCTAACTTGGAAGTTAGTATAAATAAAGAGTTCCATGAGATTGATATTGGTGATTTTACCTTAAAATCATTAAAACAGGTTAAAAGAGAATTGGGTAATGAAAACTTTTCAAAATTCTTGTTTGAAGAAAGTGATTATAAATTTAAAGGAGCTATTGAAAGTAATAAGGAAGCGGGGCGGAGATTTCTAAATGCTCTCAAGGGGGAACTTAAAAGCGGTGCAAAAAATGGTGCAAAAAATGTTTTAATTGCATCTCATAGCGCTGTTATTAAGCTTTTTATGAGAGAAATAGGATATTGCAGTGAAGAATCATTGTCAAATGTTGAGGGATTTAAGATTGAATATGATTCTGGAGCTGACAAAATAATATCTTATAATAGGATAAAAGTTGATCAATCTGCCATAGCAAATAAAGAAAAAATTACATCTGAGGAAAGACATATTTTATTTCCAAAATTATTAAGAGAAATGAGGCAGCAGCTAACAAAAGAAAGAGGTATAGAATATCGGGACGATGAATAAATAAGCATCCTGCAAATATATACGGACTTCCTGCGCAAATGATTTATAATTTGTCAATAAATAAATTTACAATGGCAAATTATCGTGTTTTTTTCTAGGTTTTCCAACCTTCTTATTTCTTAAAATCCTCAATACATCACAAATTCTTTTTCTTGTATTTTGTGGTTGAATAATTTCATCAATATAACCTCTTGAAGCCGCATAAAATGGAGTAGAAAATTGTTCTTTATATTCCCTTATTTTTTCCTCTCTTTCTTTACCTTCTAAATCTTTATAGATAATATTAATAGCACCTTCAGCGCCCATAACTGCAACTTCGGCATTGCTCCAAGAATAGTTCACATCACTTCTCAAGTGCTTTGAATTCATAACTATGTAAGCACCTCCATAAGCTTTTCTAGTAATAACACTGATTTTTGGAACTGAAGACTCGGCATAAGCATACAGCATTTTTGCTCCATGGTTAATTACCCCGTTGTGTTCTTGAAATCTACCCGGCAAGAATCCTGGAACATCAACTAATGTAATTAAAGGAATATTAAAGGCATCACAAAATCTTACAAATCTAGCCCCTTTTCTTGCCGAATTAATATCCAAGCTTCCAGCTGATTCTAATGGCTGGTTTGCTACTACGCCTACAGTCCTGCCTTCCATTCTAGCAAAACCAACAACTAAATTTTTAGCAAAATCTGGTTTAATTTCAAAGAAATCACCTTCGTCAACGATTTTATAAATTAATTCTTTAATGTCATAAGCTTGAGACGGGTTTTCCGGAACCAATGTATTTAAAGATACATCAACCCTTTCAGCATCATCATCTGTTTGCAAATAAGGAACTTGCTCCTCATTATTCAAAGGCAAAAAGTTAAACAACCTTCTAGCCTGCAGCAATGTTTCAATATCATTTTGATATGCTCCGTCGGCCACACCACTTATTTCTGTATGAGTGATAGCTCCGCCAAGTTCCTCTTTAGTCAAATCTTCATGCGTTACGGTTTTTACAACATCCGGTCCAGTCAAGAACATATACGAAGTATTCTTAACCATAAATGTAAAATCTGTTAAAGCAGGAGCATAAACAGCGCCGCCAGCGCAAGGCCCCATAATAACTGATATTTGTGGAATTACACCGCTTGCATCCACTATTCTTTGAAATATTCTGCCAAATCCGCCAAGCGCATCCACACCCTCTTGAATTCTAGCTCCGCCGCTATCATAAAGTCCAATCACCGGAGCATTCGCTTTCATCGCTGTAGAAATAATTTTTTCAATTTTCCTAGCATGAGCCTCACCAAGCGAACCACCGCTAACCGTAAAATCTTGCGCAAATACAAAAACTAATCTGCCATTAATAGTTCCACTTCCTGTAATAACACCATCGCCGGCATATTTTTTATCTTGCATGTTAAAATTAATGCACCTATGCTCCATAAAGAGCCCAAATTCCTCAAATGTTCCACTATCCAGTAAAACTTCTATTCTTTCTCTCGCTGTTAATTTTCCCAATTTATGTTGCTTTGATATTTTCTCAATACCACCACCCAAAAGAGCTTCTTCCCTCTTTTGATTAAATTTTACATATACAGAATTATTTAGCATATTTCAATATTGTTATTGCTTTCGATAAAATTACTTATTTTTTTAAATTAATCAAGAAAATAATATAGTGAGCCAAATATCAACACCTACCTTTTCCAATTAATATCTTCTTTTACAATTTTTGCAGGATTGCCAACAATTATGCAATTTGGATTTCCCTTATAATTTTTAGTCAAAACAGAAGAATTTCCAAGAACACAATCATCATCAATATAAGAGCCTTTTAAAATATTGCAGCCAGCGCAGACCCATACATGTTTTCCAATATTAACATCTTTTTCCAAATTAATTATATGATTACTTGAATCGTATATATAATGACGGTCAGTAGTCCAAATTAGAATATTTGAAGCAAACATGCAATCATCGCCGATATTAACAGTTGAACCGTTATAAATAGTAAAAGTTGTTTCGCCACATGAAAAATTTTCCCCAATATTTAAAGAATTGCCATCGCCTCTTATATTTATATGCAAATCATGAATACTATTATTTGTTTTATCAATTTTTATATGGTTGCTGTTTCCCTCTATTGAAATAAAAATATTTTTCATTTTTGAAATATTTCCAAAAAATTCAATAAAATTGTTATCACCCACAATTTTTGTATGGACAAACTGATATAATTTTAATTTTTTACCAGCAAGAATTACAAGATTATTTTTCCCTTTTACAGACATAATATTCTGCAGCATAGCAATTAATTGTTTTATAGGATGTTTAATTTTGCCCTCAATAGATTTTAATATTTTCACTTACTAGCTGTTTTTAATTACTCATTTTAATACATTTATTTATTTTTTTGAATTAATCAAGAAATTTTAACTTTAAGATAATTATATATTTGCGGTCGCTGATGTATTCAAACAAAAAGCAAAAGAATTAAATATTCCTATTAGATGGGGTGGAGATTTTACTACAATTTGCGATATGCCGCATTTTGAGTTAGTTTAAAAATGCTTAATAAATATTATTTAAAATATCAGAATTTATTTCAGTATCTTCATTGACATTAATTGATTTTAAACGGTTTAAGACTGGTGCACCCAGCAGGACTTGAACCCGCAACCGTCTGATCCGAAGTCAGATGCTCTATCCATTAAGCTATGGGTGCGCTGATTTGATGATATTGATATTTTTTTGATAGTCAATAAAATTCAATAGCGCAATTGAAAGTTGGTAATTTTCATTATTAAGCTTCATCATTAATCAAATAATTTTTATGCTTCTTTGATATTGAATTTATTCTTTATTATTTTTCTAACTATTTTTTCTAATTCCATTATCACGATAATTAATAACGAAATAGGAACTATTAAAGCTAATTCATTGAAGCTTAATGGATCGATTTTCAAAAATAAATCAAATACAGGAACATAAGATGCAACTATATGGGCTAATGTTACGATTGTAATTGATACGAACAAAAATGGGTTTTTGAAAAATCCTTGTTTAAATATGGATTTTGTTTCGGATCTTGAGTTGAAAACCTGCATGTTTTGAAATAATATCATTAAAAATATTGTTGCGCTTCTAGCTAAAGTTAAGTCATTGCTTGCATTTAGAACAAAATTATATGTGAAAAAGCAGCCAAGAACCATAACTATTGATGTGATTATAATTCTAGTCAACATAATCTCGTTAAATATTGGCTCTGTTGGTTTTCTTGGTGGTCGGGACATTTCATTTCCTTCGGTCTTTTCTAAGGCTATTGCTATTCCTTGAATACCTTCGGTAATTACATTAATCCATAATAATTGTAAGGCTGTGAAAGGCAACGGCAATTTGAATAATGTGGCTAGAACGAATATGCCAATTTCGGCGAAGGCTGTTGATATTAAGAAAAATATTATTTTTCTGATGTTGGAATAAGTCAATCTGCCTTCCTCAACACCTTTAACTATTGATGCGAAGTTATCGTCGGTCAATATTATATTTGCGCTTTCTCTAGCTATATCGGTTCCTTTTTTACCCATTGCTATGCCGACGTTTGCGTTTTTGAGGGCTGGAGCGTCATTGACACCATCTCCTGTTACGGCTACGAAGTTTCCATTTCTTCTAATTGATTCCACAATATCAAGTTTTTGAGTTGGTTCAACTCTTGCATAAACTTTTGTTGTTTTTGTTATCTCATCTAATACTTCAGTTCCAACATCTAGGGCTTTTTTCAAATCAGCCCCAACAACTACTTCTTTTTGACTTTTTACAAAACCCAGCTCGCTTGAAATTGCAAAAGCTGTTTTGGGATTATCTCCTGTAATCATAACAACATTTATTCCAGCACCTTGGCATTCTTTAACAGCCTGTTTAGCTTCTGGTCTTAATGGGTCTATCATTGCTACAAGGGATAAAAATTCAAGTCCGTGTAAGTCTTTTTCTAAAAACTCTTCATTTTTTTCAATCTTTTCTTGGACTTCACCACAAGCGGTAGCAAGAACTCTCAATCCTTTTTTGGTTAAGCTGTCTAATTTGAATTTTATATCATCTATTATTTTATCGCTTGCTTTGCACATATTTAAAACAACTTCAGGGGCTCCTTTCACAAAAGCATAGCATTTTCCGTCAACATCATTGAAACTTGCGGAAAATTTTGCTTCAGAAGTATAAGGCAGCAATTGGACATTTGGATACTTTTTGTGAATTTGTTTAATTTTATAACCTTTTTGGCAAGCCACTTTTAAAAATGCTACGTCTACTGGATCACCATAAAAAACGCCATCTTTTTCGCTTGCTTCATTAGGCAAAACAAAAGACATAAGAATTCGTTTTTCTATATTCATTTTCTTAAAGTTGTCTTCTTTTTCAATAGGGAGATAATCCCGCACTTTTTCAATCATGGATATAATTCCATCATTAGGAATAATAATTTCCACCACGCTCAACTCATTAATTGTGAGGGTTCCGGTTTTATCAGAAGCGATGCAGGTACACGATCCCAAAGCCTCAACAGCAACAAGATTTTTAACGATCACATTCTTTTTTGCCATTCTATTCATACCAATAGCAAGACAAATAGTTACGGCTATTGGCAATCCTTCTGGAATTGCAGCCACACCTAAACTTGCGGCCATCATTAATGTTTCCTTCCATTCTATTCCATTGTGGAGAGCAAGAGCAGCAATCATTATAATTGCAATACCTATAATTATAGTAAATTTAGTTGTGAATTTTTCCATTCTTTCCATTAATGGCGATTTTGCAGTTGATTTTTGCGTTATTTTATCAGCGATTTTTCCAATTTCTGTATATAGTCCTGTTGCCTTTACAACACCTTTCGCATGTCCCTTAATTACAATAGTTCCTGCGAAGCATTCATTTAACTTATCTTGAATACTAGCAGTATTTGTCGGAATGAATTGAAAATCTTTATTCACTGGCAAAGATTCTCCAGTCAACATAGATTCATCAACTTTTAAATTTTTGCTTTGTGTTAAAATTATATCAGCAGGAACTTTACTGCCTTCTTTTAAAATAACAACATCACCAACAACAAGTTCTCTAGCAGGAATTTCAATTTCATTTTTATCCCTACAAACAAAAGTTTTTATTTCTACAATTTTTTTTAATGAAGAGGCTGATTTTTTTGCTGAATACTCTTGAATTGTTCCAATAATAGCATTGAAAGATACTACAGACATAATAAAATAACTATCAACATGTTCTCCAACTATAAAAGATAAAACAGCAGCGCCTAGCAAAATATAAATTAATGGATTGGCGAATTGCAATATAAATATTATTGGCAATGGTGTTATTTTTTCCTCAGGCAACTCATTTGCGCCATATTTTATTAACCTATCTTTTGCTTCTTCTGTTGTTAAACCATAAGCGTCAGATTCATAGACTTTGTAAATGTCTTCCATATAATATTTATATTATTATTAACTTTTTTATTTAAGAATTTTAATAAAATTGATTAAGATTGCAAGACAAATCGGACATAGTTTAAAAAATTTTCAAACATTATTAGTTTTGATAATAAAAAATAATTCTTTTTTAGCTTTGGGTTTGTATGATTATTGCATTGTAGCTCCCCTTTGCAAGTTGCTCTGTAGCTCCCCTTTGTCGCATTGCGACATTTCCCCTCAAGGAGGGGAAAGATTACGAGCAGTGGTTAGGAAAAATAGTTCAACATCCAAGGATAATCTTTCCCCTCCTTGAGGGGAAATGTCCGAAGGACAAAGGGGAGCTATTAATTAACTATAATTGAAAAATAATTTTATAATAGTAAAAATAGTTAAAAATATATTCATTTAAAAATATTATGGCAAAGAGATTATTTTTTTTATTTTTATTATTTTTGTGTTCCAATTCTTTTGCTGAAGGAATTAATATTACGGACTTCAAACAAGAAATAGAATTTACTGATTTTGGCAGAAAAGTTAGCACGAATGTTAAAGCTAAGGTTGAATTGAAAAATAGAAATTATTATGCTAATGGATGGAGCTATATTTTTGATAAAAGCCAAAAAATTGAAATTTCGGAAGCTCAAGTTGTAAACAGAAAATACAAAAGCTCGTTTGGAAATAATGAATTAAAATTTGATTTTGATAAAGCTTTTAATGGAGATGTATTAGAATTTAGTTTTAAATACGTAGAGTTTAATGATAATATTCTTGAATACAGCAGAAACGAGCATGTAATGTTGCCAAAGTTTGCAAGCAGTGCCAATGGAGAATTGAATATAGTTATTCCAGATAATTATGTGATTTATTCTTTAAATCCAAAATTTAAGCAAAGCTATAATAAATATAGCTGGAGTGGGAAAATTTCAAACGACGGCTTATCTGATTTCTTTTATTTGACTTTAGCAAGAGCAAAATGGAAAGTTGAGATTTTAACAGAAATTAAAAGCAATGGTAATTTTTCAAAAATTGACGTTAAGATACCTTTATACTTCAAAAATGGAAACAATATAATAAATACTTACGATATAAAAACAAATTATGACAGTTATTTTGCTACCATTAAAGAGGATGAAAACAATATAAAGGTGGATTTTAATAATATTAATGGATCCATCGTCCAGATTAAATTGGATGCTATTTTGGAGAATGATTTAAGCAATAGAGTTTGGATACAGTTGGATCCAAGTAAATACTTAAATATTGATGAAAGATTAGCCAGAGAATTAAACAATATTGTTTTTGAAGTCGGACAAAAACAGAATGAAACCCAAGAACCATTACATATAGCATTAGCAAAATGGGTAAATTCAAACATTACTTATGATGATTCTTATTACGGTAAAAAATTAACCACGAAAGAGATTTTAAATAGAGGTCGAGGTGTATGCGAACATTATACAAAATTATATAATGACCTATTAAGAACAGCTGGAATTCCATCTGTTATGGTGGCAGGAATGAGTTATGACACAAAAGATAAAAAGTTTGAATCTCATGCTTGGAATTTAGTTTATACAAATGGCGAATGGGTTTCAATAGACACAACTTGGGGATTATATTCTGGTATTTTGCCTATATCTCATATATTCTTTTATTTAGAAGATAGGGATGTAATTAATTATACGGTTTATAATGCTAGTATAGCTGATTTTAAGAGTGATATAAAGAAAAATATTGAGTTTTTGAAATATTAAATAATAGTTTGGAATTTTTGCTATTTATAGAAAATATTAATAAAAATTTTGAATAGCTCACCTCATCAACTCCGTTGACAAAGGGGAACTATAACAAAAGCCGCACAAAAACCAACAAAACCATTAAAGACAAAAAACTATATAAAACTTCCGAATTTTGTTTTTATTGCTTTTTCCATTACTTCTTTTATAATATAGTCATAGTGTACCCATAGCTCAACTGGATAGAGTATTCGGTTGCGAACTGAACGGTTAGGAGTTCAAGTCTCCTTGGGTACACCATTTTTGTGATACAGTTCTATTTTTCAACTTGGAATATTGTTATTGTCTTTTTTAATAAGATATGTTTTAATTAAAATAGCTAAGCCTATTATAGAAAAAATCTTGACTCATAAACATCTGGCAAATCATTTTCCAGCAGAACAACATCTCCACTTTTTGTATTTTCCTGCATCCATTTCTTAGCCTCTTCAAAGCTTTCTAGCTTTATAAGCAAATTTTTCTTTTTTGCTGTTTTCTTAAATCCATCTATAAAACTTGGAATTCTATATGGGGCTACAACTATTGTAATATCAACACTTTCTCCAACATATTTTCCAATCTCAAAATGCTCTTCATCATGTTTTTTGCCTAATTCTACCATTCCCGGCGTTATAAGAATTGTTCTAGTTTTTTTAAGAGTATTTAATAAGTCAATTCCAGATTTAAAACCGGTTGGATTTGAATTATAAGCGTCATCTATTATGGTTATGTCGTTTGCTGATTGTTTTACTTCAAGCCTATGTGTAATTTGCGGCAATGTTTTTAAAGTAATGGCTATTGTTGACATTGACATGCCTAATTCCAATGCCATTGTTATTGCTAATGCAATATTTTGAGCGTGATGTTCTCCAAAAATTTTTGCAAAAATCTGCGTTTCTTCTCCGTTTTTATGATAGGTAAAAAATAATCCTTCATTGGTTTGTTTGACATCAGAAATATAGATGTTTTGGTTATTTCCAACTTGTATTAAACGCATTTTTTCCGGAATATGCTCTTTGTTAACTTGATTTGTATTCACAATAAGAATTCCATTGTTTTTTTCAACGCATTCGGCTAATTCAAACTTAGTTTCAGCTATTGTTTTTTGTGTTTTAAAATGTTCATAATGAGCTTCGCCGACCGCTGTTATTATACCATGTTTAGGATTTACAAAGTCGCATAATTTCTTGATAGAACCCTTAAAGTAAGCCCCCATTTCAACTATAAAATACTTGTGTTGCATTTGTAATTTTTCCCTTACAACCTTGCATATTCCCATTTCTGTATTTACACTGCCTGGCGTCCATAAAACTGGTAAATTTCCAGATAATATATGAGCTAGAATGTGCTTTGTAGATGTTTTGCCGTAAGAGCCGGTAATTCCTATAATTGTTGGCTGAAATTTTGCTAAAATGTCTTTTGCTTCATTTAGGTATTTTTTTTGAATTACATTTTCAATTGGTTTTAGCATGAGATTTGATAAAATTAAAATCAAAGGCAACAATTCCAATGTTATCAAACACATTCCCACCCAAGGCCAAAAACTTAACAATGTTGAAACGCAAATCACTAAGAACATCGCAACTGAAAGAATTCTTTTTGCTCTGCTTGTTAGATTTAATTGTTTTTTTGCTTTTTTTAGAACCTTGTTTTCTAAAATAATAAAAATAATTAATATTGGAGCTAATAGGTAAATAACTATTGGATTTATAAGGCTAAATGCCCATATTAGTATTATTAAAAAAGCTAATTTTTTATCTACTAATTTAAAATTTTTAAAAATTAGAGATAAAAACCATTTTCCTCTGTATTCTTCTTGTTGGAAAAAAAGCATTAGAACCTTAAGTCTAAAAAATGAGAAAATAATAATTGATAGAGCGCAAAAAATTTGAATAATCATTTGAAATTCTCCTGAATAAAGTTTTTAATTAAATATTGAGTTTGTTTATTGTTTTCGATTAGCAAAGAGTAATGATTTGCATTTGGCAAAACAAATAGTTTTGAATTTTTTATATTGTGATTATAAATTTCTCCAAAATATGCGGGAGCTGCCGTATCTTTTTCTCCATAAATTAAAATTGTAGGGCATTGAATATTTTTTGATGTTTCATCCAAGTTTTCCGAAATTGTTTTTTTAAAAATTTCTTTCATTATTCCATTTATATTTTTGTAATCGCTGCTGCCGAATTTTAATTTTGTTATAAATGGAAAAATTTTTTTTACAAATGGTGAAAAAATTTCAACTAATTTTATATAAGTCTTGAAAATTATTCCTCTTTTATAAGGCAAGCCTGCTCCAGCTATTAGAACAAGACCATTTATTTCGTTTGGAAAATTAGCCGCAAGCTGAACCCCAATTCTTCCTCCAAATGAATGTCCTATGATTATTGTTTTTTTTGGCGGTAAAGTTTTTATAAATTTTAATACATCTTCCGCATAATCTTTTGTAGTCCAAGCTTTGTCTGGAATGGCTGTTTCGCCAAAACCAGCCAAGTCTAAAAGATAACTTTCATATTGAGGAAAGAGATTTGCCAATGCCAATAAATTTATATGAGTATTTCCCCATCCATGTAGCCATATTAATCTTACGTTGCTATTTTCATTTGCCAAATATCTATGGAACACTGTCTCACCTAAAATATTTTACTCTCTGTTAAGACAACGGACTGTCTTTTCAATTTAGCTTTAGTTTCTGCTTCCTCAAGAAGTGCATTTAACAATTCCGTATAATTTTTTGAAGGCTCTCCAGCTTCCCATAAATAAAAAGCAAACGATCCCGGTAGTGGATTTACCTCGCATAGATATATTTCTCTAGTTTTGCTGTTGCATAAAAAGTCTATTCTTGGATCTCCATTTCCGCCAACTGTATCAAATAAATTCTTAGCCCAAGTTTGAATATTTTTTGCTTCTTCTGCGGTTAATTCTTTCGGGTTATATTCTCTTGTCATAGAAAGCATACCACTTCTGTTTGAAGTCATAGCAAGTTTTGTTCCGCCAGTTTTTGCTCCACCTTTATTATCACCAGATTTGTATTTTTCATTAAATCCTAAAATAGTATTATTTTTCTTTGACGGCCTTTCAATAACTGATACTTTTGTTTCACCAAAAGCTTTTGAAACGGAAATATTATATTCTTCAAGATTTTCAACAAACGGTTCCAATAATGCATCATCACCCAACGCAAAAACTTGCAATATAGCTGCCGCAAGCTCATCTTTATTTGTAGCTCTTTTAACTCCAACACTGCTGCCCAATGAGTTTGGCTTTACAATTACTGGAAGAGGTAGTTTTATACTATCAACTATTTTTTCTATATCAAAAAAGTTTTTATTTTCTGGTTTTCTTACTATTTCTTCCGCCAAAACTGGAATGCCCAAAGTTTTAGCAATTCTTTTTGTCATGCTTTTATCCATAAATATTGCCGAAGCTTCTGGATTAGAGCCTGTATAGGCAATATTAGCTGTTTCGCATAATCCTTGAAAAAATCCAGTTTCGCCATAATCGCCATGAAACGCCAAAAAAGCTATATCAAAATAGATTTTTTTCCTTCTGCCAAAAAAGCATTTTTTTTCGCTTTTTAAATAACTTTTATTATCGCCAATAACAAATTTTGTCTTTCTTAACTCTTGTTTTACATAATCGTTTAATGGATATGAATTTTTATCTAATAATTCTTCGCCAGTCCACCAATTATTCTCCAAATCAATATAAACTGGAAATACATCGTATTGTGTTGAATCTATTGTAGCACAAACTTCTAAGCCTGTTAAAATACTTACATCATGTTCAAATGATCTTCCACCAAAAAAAACCCCAACTTTTTTCTTTTGCATTTATTTTCCTTATTATTTAATAAAGTTTCTAAAAACATATCAATTTTATTTTATTTTTCAAGGAAAATTGAAAATGATTTTACTGATTATACACTTTCACACTTTTCATTGTAGATTTAGTATTTTCCCAAGGAACAAACGATTGGAAATAAAAATTAGAAATATCAATTCCATTTAGCAGCATGTTATTATCGTGCTAATAATTACCATTTAATATAATAAATTAACTTGTATTTTAATCAATAATCATGTATACGATAACTAGAAACAAAAATAAATCATTACTATGCGAGTTATAATAAAGGAAAATTATGAAAAATGCGCCTCATGGACTGCAAATCATATAGTTGAAACAATAAATAATTTTAACCCGACAAACAACAGACAATTTGTTTTAGGGCTGCCGACTGGATCTACACCGTTGGGAATTTATAAAGAATTAATAAAAATGTATAGAGATAAACTGGTGTCGTTTGAAAATGTTATAACTTTTAATATGGATGAATATATAGGATTAGAAGAAGATAATATTAACAGTTATCATTATTTTATGTGGAACAATTTTTTTAAATTTATAAATATTAAAAAAGAAAATGTTAATATTTTAAATGGCATGGCAAAAGATTTGGAGTTGGAATGTCAAAATTATGAGAACAAAATTAAAAGTTGCGGCGGCATTAACTTATTTTTAGGTGGTGTTGGTGTTGACGGACATATAGCTTTTAATGAGCCATATTCATCTTTATCATCAAGAACCAGAATTAAAACATTAAATAAAATAACTCTGCGAGACAATTCTAGATTTTTTAATAACGATATAAGCCTTACTCCAAAGACAGCTCTAACTGTTGGCGTAGGAACTATACTGGATTCCAATGAGGTAATTATAGTTGCAACCGGTATGCATAAATCAAAAGCAATTCAAGATGTTGTAGAAGGAGTTATCACGCATACCTCAACAATAACAGCATTACAACTGCATAAAAAAGCAATTATTGTATGCGACGAAGATGCAACAAATGAACTAAAAGTTAAAACTGTAAGATATTTTAAAGATCTTGAAAAAGATAATTAATACTCTTAATAAAAGTTTTTTATTTTTATAACCAAGCATAATAAATAACTCAACATGTTGTGGGGGGGCGTGATAAAAATAATGAGATTAATTTTTATCATTAACAAATAAGATAATAAAACTAATAATCAAATTGCCTACGGGCAAAGTGATGGTTTCAATGTATTTGTCAACGATAAAGTTATATATAATATTATAAATAGCCCCCCTTTGTCAACTCCGCTGACATTTCCTCTCAAGAGAGGAAATGTCGCAACACGACAAAGGGGAGCTGCTAAAAAGAATGCAAATAAATAAGGTTATAATTATTTTCTACTAATTCTCTCAATCAAACATTCCATTCTCTGCACTTTTCTTTCTTCACTATACTTAATTCTTGCGTTTTTCAATATGCAAGTAATCGCATATCTTAACTCAATTATATCAGCCCTACTTTCCAATTTATTATTTACAAAATAAAGAATAATTTCTTTATATACATTAAATAACTGCAAATCAATATCATGATTTTCTTTTAACTTATTTTGGAACTTGTCTTCTTTTTCCAAAAGATATATTTTTTTAAGCAAATCATTTTTCATCAGTTCGTCCATTTTAGACCTCATTTTTTAATTAATAAAAATCGCACTGTCAAATAATTGAAAAGTGCGGAGGTTCAAAAAACTGATACGATCAGCCCTTACAGCCTTTTAGACTATAAATAGCCCATTATAACCGCAAGCCTCCGCTGCATCATTAGATGCAACAAAAGCCTGCAGACTAAATTTAATCGTATTTGGGTTTTTGAAGCCCTCAACTTTGCCCGTAGGCAATTTAAGTATTGCATAAGGTAAATTATTTTGCAAGAAATTTTGTCATATTAAAATTTAATATCATTGCAAAAGCTTTGTTTTTGTGAACCACTAGCATAGCTAGTAGTTATGTAAGGAGGTATCGGATATCTACTCCACCCTCTCCACTCCCATCGTCTCCACAATCCTCTTTTTTTCCAGCGGATAAATCTGATATCCCTCGCCTAAATCCATCAAAGTCTCTTTCTCGCTGCCTGTAATATGCAAAATAATTTTCGTCCAAGTTTTTGCGCCATCTTTTTTGCTGTTATTTATAATTTTAGCCAAGTCCTTTAGCGGAGCTTGATTTTTTATATATATGTCAATCTTTTCAATAATCTTAATTGATTCCGCCATTTTTTGTGCTACAATCGGATCATCGGTTATTTTTTTCTCTTCTTTCTTTTTATAAAAATTATTTTCCCCATTCTGTTGCCATGGCTTTTTTTCACCGTTCCATTCTCGTTTTGGTTGTCTATGAACTATTTTTGGCAATGAGTTAGGTTTTGTGTTCTTTATAAAATCCTGCAGCAACTGAAAATCATTGACAATCGCTCTAAATCCGCCGTCATCTTTTTTAACCATGCAATCAAATTCAAGTTGTAAATGCTCTTTATCATCAAGCCAATCTTTGTGGGCTATAATTAAATCATTGTTAAAAATAGCAACTTCAATCATGCCTTTGGCGTCAGAAACACTAACGAAGGCATATCTTCCCCTTGCGCTTGATTTTATGCTTGTGGAAATTACAACGCCAGCTACTCTAATCTTATCGCCGTCAATAATAGCGTCAGTGTCTAATTCGTTTGAATAGGTTATTCCCCTTTCGTCAAGGGCTTTTTTTAGGGAATCAAGAGGATGTCCTGCTAAATAAAAGCCAAATGCTTCAAACTCTTTTTGGTATCGCTCAACTCCAAACCAGTCGTCAGTTCTTGCTAAAATTGGCTTTGTGTTGTTTAATACATCTATTCCGCCAAATAATGATAATTGTGTGCTATTCTTTTCTTCGTTAAAACTCACACAATATTTGCTTAAGACTTCGCAAGAATCATGAATTTGTTTTCTGTTGGAATGAATATTGTCAAATGCTCCAGCTTTTGCTAATGCTTCCATAGTTTTTTTGTTTATAACTTTTCCGCTCATTCTTTCAACAAAATCAAATATGTTCTTAAAATCGCCGTTTTTTTCTCTTTCGGCAACGATTTCATCTCCAACATTTTCTCCAACACCTTTTATACCGGAAAAACCATAGCGGACGGCAAGCTCTTTGTCTTCATGATATTTCTTGGCATTTTTATAAATTATATCTGGATTTTTTGCAGACAAGCTGTCTATTGGACCCATCTCAACTTTAAATAAAGTTTCAGATTTATTTATATCTGGTGGCAAAATTTTAATTCCGTGAGCCCTTAAATCTGCCAAATAAAAATTCGTTTTATCGCTATCCGCAATATCCATATTTGTTGAAGAAATCAAATATTCAACCGGATAGTAATGTTTTAAATAAGCTGTTTGATAGCTAATAACCGCATAAGCAGCGGCGTGTGCTTTATTAAATCCGTATTCAGCAAATTTTGCCAATAAGTCAAATATTTTATTGCCTAAATCTGCGTCAATACCGCTAAATTTTTCGGCACCTTCAACGAACACATCTCTTTGCTTATCCATTTCTTCTTTGATTTTTTTACCCATGGCTCTTCTAAGCAAATCAGCGCCACCTAAGGTATATCCAGCAAGTGATTTAGCTATATTCATAACCTGCTCTTGATAGATTATAATTCCATAAGTATCTTTTAGAATTGGCTCCATTTTTGGATGCAAATATTCAATTTTCTCTAAGCCGTGTTTTCTTTTAATATATGTTGGAATGCTGTCCATAGGCCCCGGTCTATATAAAGACACCAAAGCTATAATATCTTCAATATTATCGGGTTTTATCTGTTTTAACATTGATTTCATTCCGCTGGATTCCACTTGAAACACGCCAAGCGAATCACCTTCAACGAGCATATTATAAACCCCTTTGTCGTCCAATGGAATATTGTCAATGTCAATTTTGATACCCCTTTCTTCTATAAAATCCAAGGCGTCTTTAATAATTGTAAGAGTTTTTAGTCCTAAAAAATCAAACTTAACAAGCCCAACTTTTTCAGCATATTTCATAGAATATTGAACTACAGGCATTGAGCCTTCAACTCCATCAGAATATAAGGCGCAAATTTTTTGAATTGGCTTGTCTCCAATGACAACACCGGCAGCATGCACTGATGAGTGTCTATTTAATCCTTCAAGCTCAAGTGCGATGCTTATCAACTCTCCAATCTGCGGATCTTTTTGTTGTTGCATTCTTAAGTCCTCGTCTTGTTCTAAGGCTTCCTCAAGAGTAGCATTCATTGGTATCATCTTGCTAATTTTATCAACATCACCATAAGACATTTGAAGCACTCTGCCAACATCTTTTATAACCATTTTTGATTGCAGCTTACCAAAAGTTATAATCTGTGCAACCATATCATATCCATATTTTTCTTGCACATACTTAATTGAGCGTTCCCTTCCTCTCTGGCAAAAATCAACGTCAAAATCAGGCATTGAAACCCTTTCAGGATTTAAAAATCTTTCAAAAAACAATTTAAACTTTATTGGGTCTAAATCGGTAATTTTCATAGACCAAGCAACAACAGAACCAGCTCCAGATCCCCTACCAGGCCCTATCGGAACATCATGAGTTTTACTCCAAACTATAAAGTCTGCAACAATCAAAAAATAGCCCGGAAAGTCCATCTTAGTAATAACATCAAGCTCAAATTCCAATTGATTAAAATACTCGTCATAAATCCTCTTTTTCTCCTCTTCATCAGTAATTTTTTCATTGACATATTTCTGCTTCAACCTTTCTTCAAGCCCTTTAATACTTATTTCCCTCATAGCTTGAGCCTCCGTCATACCTTCGGGCAATTGAAAATGCGGCAAAGTTGGCTTCCTTGAATAAGCCATTGTAGAAATTCTTTTTGCAATAACAACAGTATTTTCAATAGCTTCAGGTATATCAGCAAACAATTCAGCCATTTCTTCAGAACTTTTAAAATAATGCTCCTGCGTTTGTTTTTTTCTATCTTGCTCAGTAATATACCTACCCGCAGCAATACAAGACAATACATCCTGCGCCTTAAACATACTTTTATTCAAGAAATAACAATCATTCGTTGCCACAAGCGGAATATTATGTTTATACGCCAAATCAATAAAAGCCTGTTCCGTATCAATTTCCTCTTTTATACCATGCCTCAGCAGCTCAACATACAATCTATCGCCATAGATTTCCTTCAATTCAAGCAGCATTTTCTCAGCCAATTGAGGCTTTTTCTTAAGCAACAATTTACCAACCAATCCTTCATAACCGCCAGTCAAACAAATAACGCCAGCGCTTTTAGATTTAAGCCATTCAAATTCAATATGCGGTTCAATATTGCCCTTTCTTTTCAAAAAATTATCACTAGCCAACGCAACAAGATTATAATAGCCCTCATCAGTTTGAGCTATCAAAACAAGCTTGCAAAAATTCCTTTCGCCATAAATATCACCCTCTTCTTTTTCAAAATAAGCTTTAGCCTCAATCAAAAATTCGCAACCAACAATCGCCTGCACTCCCTCACCAACAGCAGCAGAAGAATATTCCAAAGCCCCAAACATGTTGCCAGTATCAGTCATAGCCACAGCAGGCATTCCAAGTTCTTTGGCTTTAGCAATCATTTTTTTAATTTTTAATGCACCAGAGCAAATGGAGTATTCGGTGTGGTTTCTTAAATGGATGAATTTTGGAGATGTCATAATTTAATATAAACTTAATTCAAATTCATTTTACTAGTACATAAATTCAACAATGAATACATCCTGAAAAACAAATATGTCATTGTATTATCATCATTTATTGGAATTTTAGATTTCTCGCTATGCCTTATCATATAAGTATTTCCAATCTCAGTTAATAAGTTAAATTCTTTACAAAAATCATCTTCTTTAACATTAACACTTATTAACTTCAATACTTGTTCTGCAGATTTCTTTTTATCTTCTTCAGGTGTTAATGTTTTTATTCTTTCAAAAGCATCCCACAGTTTCTCTAGTGCTGTTTTTTTATCATTCTCAATAAAATATTTTCTAGCATTCTCTATATAATTATTAAATTCACCATCGCTTGTTTTTATTTCATTATCAAACAATAGTTCAGTGTTTATATTCAAACTAAAAATATGATTAATATCCAAATAATCTTTATAACTACCTTTTATAAAATTTTCAAATTCATCCATTGCTTTATCTTTTAAATTTGGATCGTCAAAATTACATTTCCTAAAAATTACTTCTTCTATTATTTTCAAAATTTTTTCATCGTCAAAATTATTAAATATTAGTTTTAAAATATCTATATTATCTTTGTTCCAAAGATATGGAACTGTTTCCCATTCATCTTTAAATATTAATTTAAAATAAGTAATATCTTTATTGGAATATTTTTCTAATATCTTAATCACTAAATCCACAAAATCATTAATAAAAGTAAGATTATTTCTTCTTAATTCTTTTATTTTTTCTATTTTAAAATTTTCTTTAGTTTTTTGTTCCATAATTTTATTCCCAAAAATTTTATAATATTTTAAAATTACTATTTAAAACACCGGATTCCCACCTTTGCAGGAATGACAATTCCCCATTCAGTCCAGTTTTTGTCATTTCCGCGAAGGCGGAAATCCATATACCAGTAAAATCATTAAACACTATATTTAAACCAAGCATTTCAATAAAACTTATTCCGATTAAATCATAAATAATTCATTTAATTTTTCAACAAATTACTTTAACTATTATTTTTATAGGCTTGATAACAAAATAACAGCAGAAATCTCTGCTGTCATCCGTTCTATTTAATAAGAACTATAAGACTTTTTTAAAACTATTTCTTTTTAGTATCTTTCTTTTCTACCATAGTTCCTCCAAAAAAATTATTCTTACTATAGTTATTAAAGTAAGAATATTTTTATAAATGTCAAATAACATTATTTATCGTAATCAAAGCTTATTTTTCAATATATCATAAAAATTATATCAAAATAATAAAATATTTTTAATCAATTTACTAATGCTAGAAAAATATTGCGAGAAAAGGTATTTTATAAAAAATTTTTCTATAAAAAAATAAATTAAATATAATTATTTTTTATATACATTATTATTAAGATACAACTTTAATATTGTAATAAATTTGTTTGCTGTTTAGGACTTTTATCAATATAATTCTAGTTTCTAAAATTAATGTATTGCAAAGGCAAATCCAAATTTAAATTTTTAATTAATTGAATTGCTTCTTGCAAATCATCCCTATTTTTTCCAGTAATTCTTAATTCCTGTCCTTGAATTGAGGCTTGAACTTTAAGTTTTGAGTCCTTAATAGCTTTAGTAATTTTTTTAGATTCTTCTTGCTCTATTCCTTCTTTTATCTTGACAATTTGCCTCAAACTATTTCCAGTGGCTTTTTCTGGCTCTTTAAAATCAAGAGCTCTGGAATCCAATCCACGCCTAGTAAAGCAGCCTTTTAATGAAGTATGTATTTGACCTAAGCAATAATCGCTTTCTGCAGTAATAGTCAATTGTTTTTCTTTTTTATCTAAGTCTAACGACCATTTTACATTTTTAAAATCATATCTATTTCCAATTTCTCTTTGAACTCCGTTTATAGCATTTAAAACTTCTTGATAATCTATTTGAGATACAACATCAAAACTCGGCATGTTAAACTAATTATTTATTCAATTTATTATTGTAGTTATTAGATTTTATATTGCAATAAATTACGAGAAATTGCTTTCGGCAATTATATATACTAAAGCTTTTTAACGTAGTTATAAGTATATAATTATTAATTTATTTATACTTATTTCTTGCAAAATAATTTCTATTTTATAATACTCATATTGCCTACGGGCAAAGTTGACGGCTTCAAAAACCGAAAGCATATTTAATTTAGTTCGCAGGTCTTTGTTGTATTTACAGCTCTGTAAATATAGCGGAGGCTTGCGGTTATAATAGGCTATTTTATAGCTTAAAAGGCTGTAAGGGCTGATATGCTCAGTTTTTTGAACCTCCGCACTTTCTTAAGTGCGATTTTTATTAATTAAAAAATGAGGTCTAAAATGGACGAACTGATGAAAAATGATTTACTCAAGAGAATTTATCTTTTAGAAAAAGATAAAAACTTTGAAAAGAAAATCAAAATTAATAATGCAATTAATGAAGAATTAATTGATGTAATAAGAAACATATTACGATATTATATTGATAATAAAATAATAGTAAGAGGAGATGTAATTGGTTTAAGAAATGTACTTAATTATATAATAAAGACATGTAGAGTTAAATATGGTGAAGAGAAGAAATTTGAAAGGTTAACCAAAGTTATTAATAGAATTAAGTGAGTTGTAGCCTTCCCCCTTTGTCAAGTCTGTTGATAAAGGGGAGCTATATAATATAAAATAAATATTTTTCTATAATACATATCTTATAAACTAATGGCTTAAATTACAAACATCCCAAAATTCTAAATAACAATCCAAAAGCCACACCGCAAAAGGCTCCCCACAAAACCAGCCATTCAAAATATTCTTTTATAGCCTCATAAGTTAGTAATTGAATATGTGCCAAAACAGACATTTCTAGCTTTCCGTCAATTATTGGCAAAATTTCTTCTTCAAAAAATATATTGCCGCTTTTCTTTTTCTCTTCTTCGTTGAATCCATTTTCTAACTTCATTTTAATTGCGCCCTCTATTTCATAAATCTTATTTAGAATGCTATCTTTTATTATTTCTTTAACTTTTTCACTTTGAAAAGCTCTCAAAACATTATTAAACGCTAAATGGTTAATATTGCTTTCTATATCTCTTTTGTCGTCATCTGTAATTATGCAAGCGCAATCTTGTTTTAAAATTTCAAAATCTTTTCTTCCAAAAATATCTCTTACTAAAAATGTTTTAGTGGGTAAAAAATAGTTCCTAATCTCATCGGTTGTATATAAGAAATACAATTTATCCAGCAATATTTGCAAAGCCAGCCAATTTATAACGGAGCATGTTAAACCAAAGCATCCCGCAGCTTTCAAATAAGATGAAGTTTGCGTATAGCCATATTTTTTTATAATGAATGAGGAAAGCACTAGTAAAATCAAAAAACAATTGGTAAATATAATCTTATTGTCGTCTAAAAATTTTTTGAACATAATTTTATATTTTATTGCCATCTAATTATATATATAATTAGTAGAATTTAAAAGTAAATATAATATTAAAGTTGTAATAATATATTGAAAATATCACTGCTATTTTTAGCAATTTCCTCAAGCTTTTCTAATGTTATAATATTGTTTTGATTAAAACATCCAACAGACAATCTTCTTAAAAAACTAACATAACCTACGGTATTTAAAGCCTTTGCCAAATCAACAGCCAAACTTCTAACATAAAACCCTTTTCCACATTTAACTTGAAATTTTGCAGTTTTTTCAGAGGTAAAACCCAAAAAATTCAAACTATAAACTTTAACCTTTCTCGCCTCTAATTCAACATTTTTATTACATCTCACCAAATCACAGGCTCTTTTTCCACCAACTTTTATTGCAGAAAAAACAGGCGGAACTTGTAAAATATCACCAATAAAATTAGGAATAATATTTAAAATTTCTTTTTCAGTGGGTATTTTATCATTTTTTTCAACTACTTCACCTTCTGCGTCATAAGTATCCCTAAATTCTCCAAATGTTATTTCAAAAAGATATTCCTTCTCAAACGACATCATTTTTTCCGTAGTCTTGGTAGCCTTATTTATGCATATTGGCAGAACACCAGTTGCAAGTGGATCCAACGTTCCGCCATGCCCAACTTTTTTGGCTTTTAATATTTTTTTTACTATTGCTACGACCTTTGCCGAAGAATAACCCAAAGGCTTGTCTATATTAAGCCAGCCACTTAATTCAGTCTGCATTTTTAAAAAATCCTTTGCTCAAGTTTATCTTTTTCTTTGTAATTGGTATTAAAATACTCTAAAAACTTTTCTTTTGCTTCTTTTTTATTGTTTCCGTTAGATATTCCCAAAAATTCATATCCATCGTCGGAAAGCTGCTTTGACTTCCAATCAGAAAAACACACTGCTATATAAGAACAAACAATCAAATAACCGACAAGCTTAAGCGATATATTTAACACAAAACCCAGCAGAACAAAAAATAAAAAAAATAACAACGCCTTTCCCCACATTTTATGATAGAATAAATATAGATCTTGAAACATCAAAGCAAATACATCAAAACCATTTTTTACTATTCTTAAATCTTCAATTTTTCCATCCGCATTTCTTTTTAAAAATATTTTATATGTTTTCATATATTGAAATAATTGTTTTTATTCTTTTTTCCATAAATTCATCTATATTTTGTCTTAAAATATCACTAAAAATTTCCAAACCGCCTTTTACATCACCTTTTTGAATTTTAAACATAGCTCCTTGCTCGTTAACTAACAATAACAATGGATTATCTGGATTACTTAATTTTGCTATAAGGTTTTTAATAGCCCCATCATTACTATTATCATTTTTATTAATCATCAAATTTAAAGCATTTAAACCGGCCAAATTTCTCAAAAATAAATCATTATTTTTCATATTATATACTTCCATATATAATTCTATAGCCTTATCAATTTCATTATTCAAAATAGACAAATCAGCCAATCTCAAGCCAACTATGCTTTTCATATCATCCGTTATATATTTTGATTTATATATTGCATTCAAAAGATTTGCAGCCTCACTTTCGTTATTTTTATTTAAATAATTCATAGCTTGGTAATAATTGACTATTAACTCTTTTTTCCTATCTTCTTTCCTATCGGAAATAAAAATAACAAAAAAAATAACAACCAAAACAAAGCAAATAAAATAAATTATTTGTGAAAGATACGTTTCTATAAAATCTTTTACAAAATCCAAACTAAAGTCATCTATTATATTTTTAATTGACATTTTTTTATAATTAATAATTATCTTTATCAAAGAAATAACATACATAATTTAAAATGCAAAAAAAATATGACGAAAACAATGTTTTTCAAAAAATTATAAGAAAAGAACTGCCATCAACAATAGTTTATGAAGATGATAAAATCTTAGCTTTCAATGACATAAGCCCAAAAGCCCCGGTTCACATATTGGTAATTCCTAAAAAAAATTATATATCATTTGATGATTTCGCAGAAAAAGCAACAAATGAAGAAATATCATATTTCTTTAAAAAAATTCAACAAATAGCAGCGAACCAAGGTTTGTCAGAAAAATCTTATAGAATAGTTGGCAATTGTGGAGAAGAAGCCGGACAAATAGTTAATCATTTTCATATTCATATTTTAGGGTATAAATAGTTTTCTCTTAACTCTGGTATATATAATTTTGCTATTTTATTTAATAAAATAAGATTAGACAATATTCACAAAGGTTTTGCAGATTAAAATTTATTAATTTAAAAAACTTTTGTGAATATTGTCTAGAGTGTTGCATAAAATATTTTCTTGTTTTTTAGATTTTGCTTTTTAATATAAAATGATAAAATAACAAGGAACTAAATAAGTTCGCTTTCCAAAAAAAATGGTAATTATATGTTAAATACATCCAAAAAATTCATAAAAAAATTTAAAAAATATATAATACATATAACAAACAATATAAAACAGATAGAGACTTCCTCAAAACAATCACAAAAAAACGATAAAAAATATTCACACAAAAATCTCCCGCCCACAAAAACCTCAACATCTTCTACTCAACTTCTCTCACACTCATCACTTTCCATTATCATCATTACTTTCATAATAACTCTTACAATCATAAGCCAATCCTCTGTATTCGCAGCTTCCTCTCCCTCCTGCTACACTCCCATACCATCCAAACCAGGTTGTTCTGGCTTAACCTCCATAAGTGATGTAAAACACAAAGGACAATTAAAATGTTTTACAATAGATAAAAAAGCAAAAGACTGCGGCGTATTTGTAAATGTATTGCCTACAGATACAGATCAAGGACTTGCTGGAAGTCTTGAATCAATAGATTGTACTGGAGAAGATAGAAATACAGAAGACTGTTCTAATTATTGTCATAATAATCCAGATACAACTCCTTCTGAATGCGTGAGATGTGATACATTATCAGAAGAACAAAAGATACAATATTCATACTGTAGTAATGAAT
>CAZBNS010000002.1:0-43954 GCA_964493475.1 uncultured Rhizobiaceae bacterium
CTAATCTTTCCCATCCTTGAGGGGAAATGTCAACGGAGTTGACAAAGGGGAGCTATTTACAAAAACATATAATTAAAACTCCCAAATAAACATTTGACAAATAAAACCAAATAATTAACAATTTGATTGCCTACGGGCAAAGTGATGGCTTAAAACACCAAAACCCAATTTTAATTTAGTTCGCAGGTCTTTGTTGTATCTAACGATATAGCGGAGGCTTGCGGTTATAATGAATTATGTTTCATAATTCAAAAGGCTGTAAGGGCTGATTGGGTCAGTTGTTTTAACCTCCGCACTTTTCAAATTATTTGAAGTGCGATTTTTATTAATTAAAAAAGAGGTAAAATATGATGACTGATAAACTAAGAGAATTAAATAATCTTTTAAATCAGAAAATAGATGATAGTAAGAATAAGAATAATTCTTATAATAATAATCTCAAAGACGAAATAAATAACATTGAAAGAGAAATACTAGACAAGAAACTATTTCAATTAGAAAGAAAAGCTTTCCAATATATAGTAAATAATAACTTTAATGCAAAACGAGATATAAGAACATTGAGAAGATTATTAAGATATATAGAAAGAACTCACGAAGGAAAAAGAACTAATGAGTGTATGATTGAAAGAGTAGAGAATCTATTGGAAAGTGTGATAAAGAAAGATTAACAAAATAAAGAATTGAAAAACATAAGCTAAAAAAGTGGAGCTAATAAAATAATTAAAAAGTACCTCCTATTTGTCGTGTTGCGACATTTCCCATCAAGTAGGGGAAATGTCTGAAGGACAAAGGGGGGGGGAGATACAAAACAACTTAAAGGGAGCTATAATAAAATAAATTTCCACAAAGGATAAATGGCTGCAAATTGTCTCACAACAGGAAAAAACCTCGATATAGTCGGTAAATTGTAAGATAAACTTCAACAAATAAGGCAACTATTTATGTTTTGCTAACTATCACAATCGTATTTATATAAGGTGTTTCATCGGTAATTGAAAGGTCTATTTGCAAATATTTGTAATCAACTTTGTAAAGATTTTCTAAAAAGTTGCAGCCGCTTTCTGTTAAACTAATAATTGGTCTTCCTAAAATGTCATTGTTTATAGTTATTTCATTAAGATGCAGTCCTCTGCCAATGCCAATGCCAAGGGCTTTTGAAAAAGCTTCTTTGGCACAAAATCTTTTTGCTAAAAAATTTACATGATTTTTTGTGATTTTTTTATATTGCTTAAGTTCTTCTTCTGATAATATTCTTTTTGAAAATTTGTCATCAAATTTTTCTCGAACTTTAATTAATCTATTTATATTTAATAAATCTATTCCGACACCTAATATCATGCTTGCGAACTTTAAAAAAATTAATCAAAATTACTTTTTCTTAGACTTTTTTGGAGTATCTTCAGCTTTTTCTTCTTGTTCATCATTAAATTCTTCAATAATTTCATTATCATTTATGTTTAATGGATCGTGAAAGTTTGATCTGATTTTCTTTTCAATTTCATTTAATAAAGTAGGATTATTTCTCAAATATTCTTTTGCGCTTTCCTTTCCTTGTCCTATTCTTTGACTATTATAAGAATACCAAGAGCCAGATTTTTCAATGATATTTGAATCTGAGCCGAGGTCAATAATTTCGCCAATTTTTGATATTCCTTCACCGTAAATTATTTCAAACTTAGCACTTCTAAAAGGCGGAGCAACTTTATTCTTTACAACCTTAACAGTTGTTTCATTTCCAACGGATTCTTCTTTGTCTTTTATTTGTGTTCCTTTCCTAACATCAAGTCTAACGGAAGCATAGAATTTTAAAGCATTGCCTCCAGTTGTGGTTTCTGGATTTCCGAACATTATACCAATTTTCATTCTAATTTGGTTAATGAAGAAGACGGTGCAGTTTGTCTTAGATATGGAGCCGGTTAATTTTCTCAATGCTTTACTCATTAATCTTGCTTGTAATCCCATCTGATTATCTTCCATGGCGCCTTCAAGCTCAACTTTTGGAACTAATGCAGCAACGGAGTCAATAACTATAACATCAACAGCACCGGATCTAACTAAAGTATCAGCAATCTCAAGCGCTTCTTCACCACTGCTTGGCTGAGAAATAATTAACTCTTCAAGATTAATTCCTAATTTTTTTCCGTAAGCTGGGTCAAAAGCATGTTCTGCATCAATAAAAGCACAAGTTAAGCCTTGTTTTTGAGCTTCAGCAATTGCATGCAAAGTAAGAGTTGTTTTACCTGAGCTTTCCGGGCCATATACTTCTATAATTCTGCCTCTTGGATATCCGCCTACACCAAGAGCATTGTCAAGTGTTAATGAGCCAGATGATATTACTTTAATATCCTCAATTGGCTTTTGTCCGAATTTCATAGCAGAACCTTTGCCAAATTGTTTGTCTATTTGTTGCAACGCTATTTCTAAAGCTTTTTGTTTTTCAGCAGATACTGTCATGTATTTCCTCTTTGTTAATTATTGTTTGTTCTTCTTTGTTGATAATTTCGTCTATTATTGTAATTTCTATTAGAATTATTATTTCTATTTAAATTCCTTGTAATACCGTGTATTCTATCTTTTTTGTATTGGAATAATATTAATACAATCAATAGGCCAAATAGACCAGCCATTAAATATGCAATAGCAATATTTCCAGTTTTAGCTAATTCAAATATCATTGAAACTATATAAAGCAAAAAAATTGCGCCAAATATTTGTCCAATTCTAAAGTGTATTAAATACTTATCTTGCAATTTATGTCTGTGTTCTTGTTCTTTTTTCACTAACTCCAACAGTTCTTTAGACAATCCTTTGGATATATTTTCATATCTTTCCAATAATTCTGGCGGTGGTAATAAGGTTTCTTTCTTTTCTTGTATATTATTCATCGTAATCCTAAAAATTATTACTATTTTTTATTATGCTTCTAATGTCATTTCCTATTGTTTTCCAATCATTTTTATATATATCATCTGGAAAATATTTTATATTTTTATCAGACAAACATATAAAAGGAAAACAAGTAATAAAACCAGATAAAAATCTTTTAAACATTTAAATTTTATAATTGTAAATCATATTTCCTTTATATAAATATTCTTTTAATTTTGCAAGAATTATTACTAATAATTACGCAATTATATGCTTCCTTACTGGAATTCCCTCCCATATACAAAAAAGTGAGCATAGTCTTCCCCATGAGGAATGAAATAATAGGAAAAGAGAAATATCCAAAGACAAAGGGAAGCTGCATTACAAATATTTTTTAGCTTTAAAAATAATTACTGTATTTATTGCTTAATTAGTTCCGGTAGTTTTATTTTCAGTATCCAACTTAACAAGTTTTGAAAGAATATCTTGCCTGTCAGCTAATCCGTCTCGCATCAATTTTTCAGCATATTCTCCCATGGTTATCATTCCAAATTTGGAACCTGTTTGAATCATGGAATCAATTTGATGAATTTTATTTTCTCTTATCATATTTCGAATGCCGCTGGTTGCAATTAAAATTTCAAAACCGGCTATCATTCCACTATTATTTGTTCTCTTGAATAGTGTTTGTAAAACTATAGCCTGTAAAGATGTTGAAAGCATACTCCTCACAACTTCTTTTTCACTTAAATCGCAGGAATCTATAATTCTATCAATAGTTTTGCTTGCTGACATAGTATGAAGTGTTGAAAAAACCAAGTGTCCGGTTTCTGCTGCTGTTAAGGCCATTTTTATTGTTTCTTTATCCCGCATTTCACCAATCATGATAACATCTGGATCTTCTCTTAAAGCGCCTCTAAGTCCATCAGCGAAATTTCTAACACTTCTTCCAACTTCCCTTTGATCCACAAGAGATTTTTTTGTTTCGTGCATATACTCAACTGGATCCTCCAGAATTATTATATGCTTTGGAAAATTTCTATTGATATAGTCAATCATTATTGCAAGCGTTGTGGATTTTCCACTTCCAGTTGGACCGCAAACTAGCACTAAGCCTTTTTCAAGAGACGCCATTTTTTTAAAAATATTAGGAAATCCGGATTCTTCCAAAAGCGGCACTTTGCTGTTTAATTGTCTAAAAACAGCGGAAACGCCAATATGCGTTCTAAAAACATTTACCCTATACCTAGTTTTATTCTCTGAATTTGAATAGGCATAATCAACTTGTAAGTTTTTTAAAAAAACTTCCTGTGCGTATTTATCCATAATATTTAATACAATATCAAGGATGTCTTTTCCACTCAATACTTTGAATTCAGTTAATGTGTGAATATCTCCCTGAACTCTTACATATGGAGGCAAGTTTGTTGATAAATGAATATCAGATGCTCCAAGTTCTTGAGCTTTATTGAGTATACTATTTAAGTAGCTTTTGTCCATTTATTTCCTTTCTAAAACATTTAATCTATTCCTTATATCCTTTACTGGCAGATTAAAGCTGTCTATTTTACTTGATGCTAACAATCCCTTGTATAAATTCTTGGCTTCTGGATAATTTTTATTCAAATCATATAAAACGGCCAAATTATATTGATACTCCAAATTATTTGAGTCCAATTCAATAGCTCTCTTAATATATTCAATAGCTTTAGAATAATTTTGTATTCTGGAATATGCTATACTAGTTTGAGCTTGAATTAACGGCGATGTCAAATTTCTATCAGCTATACTTGACAATAAATAAACTGCCTCATAAGGAGTTTCATTTGAAATAATAGCCAATAAATTAGCCATCACTTGCTGATCTGTTGGATAAACTTCCATAACCTCTATATATAAAGGCTTTGCCTGTATATATTCCCCCAAATACTGATAAGCAGTAGCTAACCCGAGTTTTGCATAAACATCATCTTTATTTTGCTTTAATGCGTCTTTATACAACTCAACTGCAATTTCATATTGTCCGATATTAATTGCATCAAAAGCTTTTCTTTTCAATGCCAAAATTCTAGTATCGTCTGTACTTTTAGTAGTTGTTGCATTTATTTTTTTTGCTGATTGAACATCGGTACCTTCTAATGTTTTAGTATCCTGCTCGTCCCATCCACCTTTTTTTATAACAATGTCCGCATTTTCCGGTTTCAAAACTTCTTTAGAATAAATCAAATTTTTTTCAACCTGCTCAACAACATCAAGTGGACTATTTTTTTCAGCCCCATAAGAACTAAAAGCAACAAATAAGGAAAAAAATAAAAAATAAACTTTTTTCACAAAATATCAATTATTTCGATTAATACTTATAATAAGGTTAATTAATTATTTATTCAAGAAAAAACTGTAAAACTTCAAGTATCTGCATTTTAAAACTTTTGATAAAATTAGAAACATGCCTCAAAGCTTCCTTTAGCCTTGAAGCCAAAACTCCTCAATTCCCTACACAACCACTATTATTTTTTAGCTATATTTTTATGAGTACTTAAGTCAATCCTAACTTGCAGTGTTTTTATTTGTCTCTCCATCACTTCCACTTTTTTAAGTAAAAGTTCGGGTTTTTTTATCAACCTCTTTAAACTGTCTGCCTTCTTTTCTAACGTGGTATTCTTCATTCTACAATAACAAGATATTCATTATGAGTTTACTTGTCTTATTTAAAAAAGTCAATGCTAAGTGTGGATATTTTGAGAATTTTTATAATGCAAGATTTTTTAGTATTAATTTCAATAGCTCCTTTATCGCTCCTGCGAAGTCAAATGTCGCAGAGCAACAAATGAGAGCTACTTAACATCTTCAAGTATATTCCTAACCATCAAACCCAAAAAATTATCAATAATTAGGCTGCAACGCACTTATTTTATTCCCTATTTCAATAGCCAGTTGATTTATCAAATAACTATATCCTTTGACTAAATCATTATAATTGCTACTTGTTAAATCGGTTGTAAAATTACTATTTTTTGCAATCAAAACATTTCCATTTTTATCCAAAATTGACCACAAAACACTTAATGCTACTTTATCGCCAAATCTTCCATCAAATTTGTTAACCATAACGTAAACTGAGTAATCAGCCCTTGCAGTCTTTATGGCATTAGTTTTAATAATTGATTTTGACACGTAAGAATATAAATCACCAGCCAATACTCTTTGGATTGAATCCGATAATGGCTCAACCCATCTATTTGTTTCCGATATGTTAAATTCTGTATCTTCGCTATTTAATGTAATAATTTGTGGTCTATCTAGATATGCAGGAACAACTATAGGCTCAATATTAATAACAAGATTTTTCTTAGTTTTAATTTTTACATTGCTATTGTCATATGAAACTAAATTATAGAAACTGGACGGCATGCTTATGCCGCCAATACACGAAGACAGTAATAAAACAATAATTAATGAATAAAATATTTTTCTCATATTAATACCTCTTTCCTTTTAATAAAGCCTCTGGATGCCTCTCAACATAATCAGCAAAATTTTTTAAAGCCTTTGCGGCATCACTAATTTCATTAAGTGTTTTATTCAAATTCCATATAGTTGTAGATATATTATTATCATTTCCTGATACTATTTTATTTACATTTGCTGCTATAGACGATGTTTGAATTAAAAATAAAGGCAATTCTTTATCAACAACATCTAATATATTATTAAGTTTATCAACGGTTTGTTTTATTGGCAAATCCTGTATTCCCTTTGATAACTCGCCAAGAGGAGATAAAACAGTCGGTATTTCAATCATATCTCTTCTTGATAAATTCGTAGCCTTAAAAACGGCAGGCATATTTGGCAAAATTTCCAGCTCTATAGATAATTGTCCCGTAAGATAACTTTGCGTCATCAGCCTTGCTTTTAGACCTTTTTCTATTAAATCATTTAAAAAAGCCTCTTTATTGTGAATTCTTTTATTATTATCAATTCTAAAAGTCTGATCCTTATTTAATTGAATATATACAGGCACACTAAAATTTAAATTCTTAATATCAGCAATTAAGTCTATATCTGAAACCTTTCCAATTTCAACTCCTCTAAAAGACACTGGCGAGCCCACAATTAGACCTTTTACTGACTCGTCAAAATACATAACAATTCTGTCTTTATCTGATCTTACTACCCTTTTATTCAAAAACATAATTACTATAAAAACAAAAAGTAAAATTCCAATAATTGTAAATAAACCAATAAGTATTCTATTTGGCGTTCGCTGCATTTCCTTCTCCTCTTGTTAAAAAATTTAATACCTTTTCATTTGGCGGACATCTTAATAATTCTTTTGGATTTCCACAGCCAATTATCGTCTGCTCTTCACTATCTAAAAATATAGAATTAGTCCCAATCTTAAAAATTGAATTTAATTCATGCGTAATAACAACAATAGTTGTTCCCAAACTTTGATTTATTTCAATAATTAAATCATCAAGCATTTTAGAATTAACTGGATCAAGCCCAGCCGATGGCTCATCAAAATAAACTATTTTGGGATCCAACGCCAACGCCCTAGCAAACCCAGCTCTTTTTTTCATACCGCCGCTAATCTCAGACGGATAAAAACTTTCAAATCCGCTTAATCCAACTAACGACAATTTTAATGAAACTATATCCTTAATTTCATTTTTTGAATAATTTGTATACTGTTCCAACGGCAAAGCCACATTTTCCGCCAAAGTCATAGACGAAAATAAAGCGCCACTCTGATACAACACTCCGCACTTTCGCATTATCAAATTTTGAACTTTATTATCAGATTTCCAAAAATTAAAGCCATCAATAAATACTCCACCTTTTGCTGGTTGCTTCAAACCAGTCATAACATTAAGCAAGCTAGTTTTGCCACATCCGCTTGAGCCCATAATAACAAAAATATCATGCTTATTGACTTCAAAACTTATATCTTTCAATAATATAAAATTATCATACGATACTGTTAAGTTTTTAATTTCAATTTCTGCTATTTTAATATTTTCTGGCAACATCAACTTTAAATTGAACTTAATATAAGTAAAACATTAAAAAATATATTTTCAAGATATTTTATTAAATTGGATTGTTAATATGTTATGGTTTTTTATTTTAGCTAAATAGTTCAACAACCAAGGACAATCTTTCCACTCCTTGAGGGTCAATATCTGAAGGACAAAGGGGAGCTACAACAACCACAGCAATATCCCAAAATGATAAAAGAGCTATAATTTACTTACTTGGAACAATACGGGAAAACCATTTAATAAATTTAACAACAAATTTATAATTATTTATTCTTTTCTCTATAATTTTCAATGGCCTTTGCAATAGCCTCTTCCGCCATTACAGAGCAATGAATTTTTAATTTTGGCAGTTCTAATTCTTCAACCAGCTCTTTATTTTTTATTTTTAAAGCCTCTTCAACAGTTTTGCCTATAATTTTTTCCGTCATCAAAGAACTTGAAGAAATCGCTCCGCCACAGCCAAACGTTTTAAATTTTGCATCTACAATAACATTATTTTCAATTCTTAACCAAAATTGCAGCATATCCCCGCATACTGGAGATCCAACTAAACCAGTTCCTACATTTTTGTCGTTTTCATCAAGTTTTCCTACATTCCTTGGGTGTTGACAATGATCCATCATTTTTTCTGAAAGCATATCATCTCCTTAGCCTTTTGCATTTATTAATCCTCTTCCAGGTGTATCTGGAAGCAATTGCGCTCGAACCGCATTAAATGGCTTCCCAAGTTGGGCAAGTTCTGCAGTTTCAATTTTACTTAACGGCCCTAGTCCTGTGTTCTTTGGATCAAAGTTAGCAAGTTTTGTATTCACAATATCAGTGATATTTTTCTCAATCGATTCCCCTGTTCCAGCATTTAATGACTTTCCAAGTTCCAATGCGTTGCCAGTATTTATAGGATTTGAACTCTGACCTAAACCTTGAATGCCACTATTGCCAGCTTTTCCAATTTCGTTCATAAAATACTCCACATTACTATATTATTAATATAGTTTTTTTATTTAATAAATCAATAATTTCATTTTATTATTTCCAAATTCTCTTTTTTGCATTCATTTTCTAAGAACAAGCTGTATACTTTGAATTTTGCGCCCCTTTCCTCTAAGCATTCGTCATATTCTTTATTTCTAAGATCTATAATATTAAGTTTTTCAACCTTTGGACCAAAACTAAAACCATCAGCAGAACTATCAAATTTAGCTAATGAATCTGGATATTTTTCAATACTTAACTTTCTACAATATATTTTATCATCTATCTGTCTTTGTATAAGTTTATCACTTGTATTTTTAATACATTGATTAGCGTTTCGCATCGCTTCTTGGCATTGCTTTAACTTATCAGCGTTTATCGCATATTTCACACAATCCTTTTCTATAATTATAGTTTTAAGTTTTTGCGGTGCGGCAGATTTATTATCCTCCGGTTGAAGAATTTTTAACATTTGTTCATTACTTTGTTCAAAATAACCTTTATTTTTTCGCTTTATGTTTTCTATACTTTCTCTACATTTAAAATAATCATAAGTATCAATTTTATTATTTGACTGATCCCTCAACATTAAACAATAGCTATGTTCCTTCTCCTCAAGCGTGCTATTTACTTCTGCTTGAGCTATTTTCTCTTGCTCTTTAATTCTCTTTTTGATTAAAGACCTAAGTCTTTTAAATTCTCTTTTATATAATAAGCTGTATCCATAATTATCAAACTCACCAGCAATTCTTTGATTTATAACCCTTAACCTGCATTGCCAATATATTTTTCTAGTATCTTTGTCTTCATATTGAACACCCTGCATAATACACAAATTATTATCTTCTTCCTCTATTTTTTGCAAAACTTCAGGAGACAGTCTTGAACTATAGCAAGAACAAAGAAAAAGCAATAAAAAACCTAAATTAAATAACTTCCGCATCAAAAAATAAAAACTAAATTGTCAATATAATACTATTTTATAATTACAAAAATATCAACAAAATAAATTATTATGAATATATTAAAAAATCCAATATTAAATTTAAAAACAGACGCTTCAACCTTAGCTGTCGACTTAGCAATTACTAAGAATTTTCTTAAAGTTGATTTTGGCGATGACGACGAATTAATTATAAAAATGATTAAAACAGCCGCCAGCCAATGCGAAACCCATATTGGCAAAACATTAGTTGAAAAAACTTATGTTTATTCTTTGTATGAATTAAAAAGTAGCTCAATTATTCTTCCTTATTCTCCAATAAAATCAATTAATGAAATAAAGAACAGTGATTTAAATAATATAAGTGCGATAATACCATCATTTGATTATATTTTAGACAATATTGGCGGAATATTAAACTTTATAAAAAAACCAGAAAATTTTTACAGACTTGACATAGAATATACAGCAGGTTTAACAACAATTAATGATGAATTAATTCAAGCACTGCTAATGCACATATCAAGAATGTATGAAGACAGAAGCGGCTATTCGCCAATTCCTACAAATTCTTTAAATATTTACAAAAAATATAGACAAATTAAATTATAATATGACAGAAAAAAAATTAGTTGATAGATTAAACAAAAGAATAAAAATACAAGCAAAAACCAACAACAACGATGGTTTTGGCGGCTATTTGGAAACATGGAGTGATTCAAAAATTTTGTGGGCAGAAATTAGACCTGTTTCAAATCTTGATAGTTTTAGAGGAAAAAGAATTGAAGAAAAAATCACCCATATAATAACAATAAGACATTATGCCCCACTCACAACACAGCATAGAATAAAATACAAAAACAGAATATTTGGTATTGTAGGCATTATAAATACGCTTGAAAACAATCAAACTATGGAAATTAGAGCAGAGGAAATATTGTAATTATTCTTGGTTGTTGAACTATATTTTCTTAACCACCGCCAGCAATCTTTCCCTCTGCCCTCACCACCACACTAATCTTTCCCCTCTGCCTTCACCACTACACTAATCTTTCCCCTCCGCCTTCGCCACTACACTAATCTTTCCCCTCCTTGAGGGGAAATGTCCGAAGGACAAAGGGGAGCTAAGCTCACTTGCCTCAATTCACTTATTATAATTCATTTCTATAACTTATTTATTATAAATTTACTTAATCCTATTAATAACCTTACTTAACCTTTCAAACTTCTTTTCTTCATCATATTTAACTCTACAAGTTTTAATTATATAATTAAGTAAGTTTCTTAAACCTATTACATCTCCTCTTACTATTATTTTATTATCAATGTAGTATCTTAATATTTCTTTTATTGGTTCTATTAAGTCTTCATTAATTGAGTTATTAATTTTGATTTTCTTTTCGAAATCTTTTTCTTTTTGTAGAAGATATAATTTTTTGAATAAATCGTTTTTCATCAGTTCGTCCATTTTAGACCTCATTTTTTAATTAATAAAAATCGCACCATTCTAAGAAAAGTGCGGAGGTTAAACTAACTGACACTATCAGCTCTCACAGCCTTTTAGACTATAAATAGCCTATTATAACCGCAAGCCTCCGCTATATCGTTAGATACAACAAAAGCCTGCAGACTAAATTAAATAGTGTTTCGGTAGTTTACACCGTCAACTTTGCCCGTAGGCAATTCAATTATTAATTGTTTTAATTAAGATGTCAATTATTTATTTTCTTCAATGAATAAAGCGAAATCCAGCGTGCTTTGCTCGTCAAAATGTCTACCTATAAACTGCATACCAATTGGCAATCCGATTTTTGAAAGACCAAAAGGAACGCTTATTCCTGGCAATCCGCACATATTTACTGCATTTATGAAATAATCATTCACAATGCCCCTTTTACTGATTATTTTGCTTTCTTCTGGAGTTGGATTGATTGGAAAAGCGGTTCCTGCGTCTGTTGGTGTGAAAATTATGTCAACATTTTTGAATGCTTCATCAAACTCGTTTGCTATTTTTCTTCTTATTTTCTGTGATTTGATAAAATATTTTTCATAATTTTCTGATGAAGAAAGATAATATCCTAAAAGTATTCTTTTTTTGATGTTCTCTCCAAAACCTTCGCTTCTTGATTTAATATAAACATCCTCATAAGTGCTGCATTTTTCGTCTGTTTTTCTGCCATATCTAATGCCACTATATCTTGCAAGGTTTGAAGCTAATTCTGTATAAGATAAAGAAATATATAACAAGGAGCTTGCGGTAATTGTTGGAATTGAAACTTCAATTACTTCTGCGCCGCCTTGTTTTAATAATTTAACAGCCTTTAAATAGGCGTCTTTAATGTCTGGCTCTATGTCGTCTAAATAATCATTAAATTCTTTTATTAAAGCAACTTTTTTGCCTTTTATGTTTGAATTTAAGTTCTTTAAGAAGTCTGGTAAATCATGCTCAACTGTTGTGGAATCCTTATCGTCCTTTCCGCAAACTAAATGCGTTAAATATGCGCAATCTTTTACATCTTTTGTTAAAAAACCGCCTTGATCCAAAGAGCTTGCGTAAGCGACCATTCCATATCTTGAAATTCTTCCATATGTTGGCTTTAAACCAACTAAATTGCATAGCGATGCTGGCTGTCTAATTGAACCTCCTGTATCGCTGCCTGTTGCTCCAAAACACATGTTTGCAGCAACAGCAACTGCTGAACCGCCAGACGAACCGCCCGGAACTAAATCTCTATCATCATTGTGTGCCTTATAAGGATTTACACATACGCCAAAATGGCTCGTTTTGTTGGTGCTGCTCGCTGCGAATTCATCCATATTTGTTTTTCCAACTAATATATATCCTTCATCATTAAGAATTTTCGTAGCTGTTGACTCATAAGGAGGAACAAAGTTTTCTAATACTCCGGAACCAGCTGTAGTTCTAATTCCCTTAGTGCAAAATAAATCTTTTATCGCTAAAGGAATGCCTTCAAGTTTTCCAATATTTTTGCCTTCTGCAATTTTTTTATCTGAGGTTTTAGCCCTTTCTCTCGCCAAGTCAAAAGTTTCAGTGATAAAAGCATTTAATTTTCTTTTGTTTTCAATATTTGAAATACAAGCGTTGGTTAATTCAAGACTTGAAAATTTTTTGTCCTTAAGGCCTTTTTTTGCTTCAAGCAAAGTTAATTTTGTTAATTCCATAATATCCCTTATTTTTTCTCTAATACTTTTGGTGCGACAAAATAATTATATAATGATGTTGGCGCACATTTCATTAATTGATCGACTTTATCTCCATCGCTAACTACATCTGGATATTTGGATAAAGCCATGTCGTACGGGTTTGTGAGCTCTTTTAAACCGTCAACATCTATGTCGTCCAAAGCTTCAAGTGTCTCCAAGCTGCTATTTATTAAATTCAAATATTTTTCAATTTCCTCTTGTTTAATATCAAGCATTGCTAGTTTGCATAGTTTTTTTAATCTTGTTTCGTCAACAAATTTCTTCATTTTTACCTCATTAGATTTTTTTTGAACTTTTATCATAAAGCATTGCGGAAAATTCAGTTTCAATTACTTTTTGACCGTCAACATAACCAATGCCTTCAATAACATAAATTGAAAGCTTATTTCTTAAAATTTTAACATGCAATTCTAATTGATCTCCAGGAACAACTGGTTTTCTAAATTTTACTTTCTCAATTGTTGTAAATAAAATTCCAACATTTTTTGGGGCTTTGCTTCCCAAAGACTTTATAACTAAAACACAAGCGGTTTGAGCTAGTGCCTCTATTTGCAAAACGCCCGGCATAACCGGCTCATCTGGAAAATGCCCTTGAAAAAATTCTTCATTTATACTCACATTTTTAATGCCAACAGCAGTTTCATTTGGAACAAGATCTTTTATCTTATCCACCAATAAAAATGGATATCTGTGCGGTATTAATGTTTTAATTTCTTTTATAGTTATAATTTCATTAGTCATCTTCTTTTTCTCCTTTTTTATTTTCTAACATTTTTTCCAATAATATCGTTTGTTTGTGCCATTTTCTAGAAGGCAATGCAGGATATCCACCCCAGCTACTCATAGGTTTATCTATACCTTGAGCTATACCGGAATTTCCAGCAACTTGAACTCCATCAGCAATTTTTAAATGTCCCGCAACTCCAACTTTGCCACCCAATTGAACAAACTTTCCAATTTCAGTTGAGCCTGCAATTCCAACACCTCCAGCAATAAATGTCCCTGCGCCAATTTTTACGCCATGCGCTATTTGAACTAAATTATCAATTTTTGCATTTGACTCAATAATTGTATCTTCCAAAGCACCTCTATCAATACACGAATTCGCACCTATTTCCACATAATCACCAATAATTACTTTGCCAATTTGGGTAATTTTGAAATTAAACATCTTATGATGAACAAAACCAAAGCCACATTGGCCTATTTGCGCCCCATTGTGAATTATGCAGTCTTTTCCAATATTTGCATACATAATCGTTGAATTTGCGCCAATGTAAGTATTATCCCCAATTATACAGTCATGATAAATTACAGCTCCAGCGCAAATTTTACAATTATTTCCAATTACGACATTTTTATCAATATACGCACCATCTTGAATTTCAACATTTTTTCCAATTTTAGCACTCCACACAATATGGGCTTTCCTTGACAAGCCCGCATTAATATCAAAAATTGGAGCCTTATACATAGCTTGCAAACAAAGCATATAAGCAAAATGCGGATTCTCATGTATCAAAGCAACCACGCCACTTGGAACTTTTTCAACCATACTTTTTTCAACAAAAACAGCTCCTGCTTTTGTGTTTTTTAAATCATCAACATATTTTTTATTAGTAAGAAAAGAAATATCATTTTCCGTTGCTTTTTTTAATGTAGAAACTTTATAAATTTTTTTCTTGGTATCATAATCGCCAATCACTTCTGATTTTGTAAGAAAAACTATATTTTCCAACGTAGCATATTCCATTTTTTGATCAAAAAACTGGTTATACTTAATTTCTTTTGTCTTACAAAATAAACTCTTTATTTTACTTAAACACATTCAAATTTATATAAAATTTTAATATATAAATTATTGAAAATAAAATATAAATTACAAGTGTTTTATTGTATGCTATTCTAAAGGGTTTTAATAAAAGCATTTAATTTGCAAAATATTTGAGAATATAATCTGCTATAATTGGAAAAATTTGGATAAATGGAGCGGGTGACGGGGCTTGAACCCGCGACCCCAACCTTGGCAAGGTTGTGCTCTACCACTGAGCTACGCCCGCTTCAACGACATTGACATTGTAAATTTTAAGTTTTTAAAAATCAAGAGAATATTTTAATTTTTGATATTATATATTATCAGAGTTTTCAATGAGACTACAAACAGTTCTCTTTTACTTTTTAGAGATTTAATTATTGAATTTATTCAAGTCAAATATTATAAAGTAATGAAAGGAAGTTATTAAAATGGCAACATAATGGTGCCGTTAGTGAGAATCGGACTCACGACCCCTTCCTTACCAAGGAAGTGCTCTACCACTGAGCCATAACGGCGTATATAAAAAATATATAAAATGTTTTCAAATAATCAATAGAAAAGTGAATCAAATAGAACAACTATACACTTTGAGACTTTAAATAGTCCATCTTTGTCATGTTCTGCTATTCCAATTTGCTATTTTTATAATTCCTTTTTTCTCTTCTTGTAAGCTGTTTATAGCTCCCATTTCGTGTTGCGACAAAGGGGAGCTATAAATTAATTATAACAGGAGAAATTTTGAGGAGAAACAAAAATGGCTGCAACAAATGGGAGCTACTAATAATTATATCAATATATATTAGATAATGCCATAAAACATGTTAAAATTAATGGTACCCTCGGTCAGACTTGAACTGACACGCCGTGAAGCAATAGATTTTGAGTCTATCGTGTCTACCATTCCACCACGAGGGCATGAAAGATGGGGTATGTAGTGGGATTCGAACCCACGACCAACGGAATCACAACCCGCTACTCTAACCAGCTGAGCCATACATACCATCACCATAACAGTAATAATAATACATGGCTTTTTTTTAGTCAAGCAATTTTAATTTGTTGTCTGGCGGTTGCTATGTTTTCTGCTTTTGAATTGTAATAATGTCTTTGTTAACTTTATTGAGACTTTTTTGTTATAAGAGGTGATTAAGTTGTTTATAGCTCCCCTTTGCCTTTCAGATATTTCTCCTTTCTTAGTATATCATTGCAGTGTTATTTTTCTTAGTGTCTTTAGGCGCTTAGAAGACATTCAACCGCAATCTATAAATTAATTCCATAAACTATTTTTTATGTTTTTTTCTATGAAGGCCTTATGTTTTTCCTCCTCCTCAGGATTGACAGTAAAAATTCTGCTGGTTAATTTTTTTTTATTTTTTATTGCTATTAACAAGTTGTCAATTCCCAATGTTTCTTTAAATTCGCTGCTTTGGTTAAAAAAACTGGATTGCTCTTCTTCTGTTAACTTTAGATAAACTTCAGCGAGCAATTCGGCGTCAAGTAAAGCGCCGTGTTTTGTTCTATTTGAGTTGTCAATAGCAAATCTTTCGCATAAAATATCTAAGTTATTTTTTTTGCCGGGAAATTTGACTTTTGCTAGTGCTAAGGAGTCCACGATAGAATTCTTTAGTGGTTCGGTTTCTAACAAGCTTAATTCATGATTTAAAAAATTTATATCAAATGTTGCGTTATGTGCTACTAATTGACTATCACTAATAAATTCTAAAAAATCTTTAACTATTTCGGAAAAAAACGGTTTATCTTTTAGAATTTCATCAGTTAGTCCTGTAATTTGTATTGATTCCTCACTATTTTTCCTTCCGGGATTAATAATTTGTCTATATGAATTTCCAGTAATTTTTCTGTCTATTATTTCAATACAACCAATTTCAGTTATTTTATCACCATTTTTTGGATCTAAACCTGTAGTTTCGGTATCAAGACAAATTTCTCTCATTTTAGTTTAAGTAATTATTAATAATATACTAAATTATTTGTTTAATAAGTCTATTACATTGTTTTTTAAGAATTTTCTTATTTCGCTTTTAACTTTATCTACAATTTTCTTTTTTATCTCATTAGATAATTTTAATGTTCCCCAGATATTTTCATCTAATTTAAAATTGTTTATTGACTTATCAAAGAAATTAATCGTAGTATTTTGTTTTTTATTATTATTTTTGTTGTCAACATTTTTTATGTCTTGTTTTTTATTGATTACTTCGCTTATTTGCTCAACTTTTTTGTCTAATTGACAAGCATCCTTTCCATTTTTTTTCAAAAATTCTTCTATATTATTTAGATTTAATTCGGCTATATCTCCTAATTTATCATCGTTTTTTAGTGGTTCTAGCTCCATTTCTTCTTTTTTGTCTTCTTCAATTTCTCCAATTCTCTTTTTTTCTTCTTGCTCAGATTTTATTCTTTCAGCTTCTATTTCAGAAGCAAAATCATCATTTATTGTTTCTAAATCCACAATGTCTTTGTCGCAAATGGAAAAATTATTTAAAGCACAATTTTCATTGTTTCCTTTTTCATCAGGGTTTTTGTCAACTTTTTCACTTTCTTCATCAATATCTTCTTCATTTTCCTCATCATCGTCTGTTTCATCGATCTGATTTTCATTAATTTTTTCTTTTTCGGGTTTATTTTCAATGTTTTTAGCTTCTTTTTGAGTATCAACTTCTTTGGTTTTTGTTATTTCTTCTTTACTTGGAGAATTTTGTGATTGAATATTTTTTTCTAAATCCTCACTGCTTTTGTTATGATCCTCATTTAACCAATCATCATTTTTGTTTGTATCTTCGGTTTTTTCTTCTTTTTGAATGACTTTTTTCTCAGTATTGTTAATATTGTCGCTGATTGTGTTATTTTCTTGTTCCTTTATGGTATCTTTTGAATCTAATTCACTATTATTTGATTTTGGGCTTTCAGTGCTATCAGCCGGACTCTCTATATTGTCATTATTTTCAGAATTTTCACTAGTTGAAATAATATCTATTTTATTTAAATTATCATTGATTTTATCATCTACAGGAGTATCCAAATCATTATTTACAATATTATTTTCATCAGTGGTATTTTCCTCAGCAATTTCCTCTTTTATATCATTTTCCTCTATTGTATTTAAGTTGTTTTCAGCGGGCGATTTTGATACATTATTTTCATCTACTATATTTATTGTCTCATCACTTTCAGCAGCCTTCTCCTTTTCAATATTTTTTTCAAGAGAATCTTTTAAAAAATTATTATCATTTTGAACGGTATTGCTTGCGGAAGTTTGTTCAAAAAAAGCCTCCACATCATCTTTACTTCGTTCTTTCTCTGTATTTTCAAGATGCGAATTATCTAAATTATTGTTTTGATTTTCAAGTAAATTTGGATTGTTTCCAAGAGTATTATCAGCCGAAATTTCTTCTTTATCCATACCTTCGTAAAGAAACGAAAAATCGTCATTTTTTTTCCCTCCAAAAACTTTGCTTTTTTGATCCATCAAAACTCCTAACTAAATAAATCAACTAAATTAAGCTCACCCATGAGCAATCTTAAACCATAATAGTATTTTATAACATTTGTTTTATATTTCAAATGGGAAATTTCAGTATCAAAATATTCCTTTCTTCTGTCTAAAACATCAACCAGTGTTGCTTTTCCAACTTTTTCTTCCGCAATGATATTTTCCAATGCCATTTTTGCGGAATCCCTATAGGTTTTACTGCTTATCACTATGCTTTTTGAAGCTAAAAATTCATCAAATACAGTCAAGCATTGATTTATTAGAGTATCTTTTACATCATTTAAGTTAAATTTAGCCTCATTTAATAAATATCCAGCTTCTTTATGAGCTGCATACTCTATTCCAGATTGAAACAATGGAACTTTTAAATTCAAACCTATACTGCTGTTTCTGCTGCTGATTAAATCCGTTCTATCAGAATTTTCAATTTGAGCGTTTAAATATAATTCAGGTAAAAATTTAGTTTTTGCAAACTTTAAATTATTTTTATTCATTTCGTAATTATTTCTAGCAGTCTGGTATTGCGGATTTTTAAACAAAGCTGATTCTATTACTTTATCAAAAAAAATATCATAATTAAAACAAGTATTAAAAATTTGATTATAATTAACATTAATTAAGCTTGGATTGATTTTTGTTATTTTTAAAAAATTAGCCTTTGCGTTCAAATAATTTGTATTTGCAATAATTGTTTCTGTTCTTGCAGAATTATATCTAGCTTTAGCCAAAGACAAATCAGTAATAGTAGTTCTTCCAACTTTTCTTTTTGCAGAAACATAATCATAATTATTCTTTAAGGACTCTTCATTTTTAATAGTTAATTCAAAAATTTCTTTAGATTGTAATAAATCAATTGTCGCTTGAACTGCACTAAATAAAACTTCCTGTTCGACTTGAGCTAATTTATTTTTTTGCATATTAATTTGACTGTCAACCATTTTTAATTGCGTTGCAGTTCTTCCGCTTTTAAAAATTGGCTCTTGCAAATAAATTCTGCTATTGTTAGTAGAACCATCATCTTTAAAAACTATAGTTCCCATTCTTTCTTTAAAATTCGTATAGCCATAACCGAGCTCAGCACCAATAGTTGGCAGAGCATTTGCTCCTATTGTCTTAAATTTTTGAGTTTCTACTGCTTTTGTTTTTTCTCTTTCTGCATTTAACACATCATTATTAGCTAAAGTATGTTTCAAAATTTCACTAAAAGTTATTTGCCTATTTTTTTCTAATAATTTGTTTTGAGCCTCTACAATTTTATTATATTCTATTCTATCGTCTTGCGTTTCAACAGCGTTTGATGAAAAAACAACGACAAAACTTAACCCTATACCAAATAATAAATTTTTACAAAACATTCTTATGCAATTTTCCAATCACTATTATAAAGTTATTACAATAATTAATTTAAAAAACAATTTAAAAAACTTTCCAAAATATAAGAAGCTGCGATTTTATCCACGACTTTTTTTGTTTCATTAAATCCAATATTATCAAGCATTAAATCTTCAGCTTCAAATGAAGACAGCCTTTCATCTTGAAAAACTATCGGCAAATCAACTTTATTAGATAAATTTTCAGCAAATTTTTTAACAAATAATGATGATTTAGTATCTTTTTCATCAAACGAAATAGGCAGACCAATCACAATACCTTTCACATTTTTTGACTTGCACATATTCGCCAAAACATCAAAATCCTTTTTATTTCCTTGTCTGGCAATAGTATCAGATGGCAAACAAATTTTTCTTAAATCATCAGTAATAGCTACGCCAATTCTTTTTGTTCCAACATCCAATCCAAGTAATCTTCCACTAGGACAAACTTTCAAAAAATCATTACTACTGTAAATCATTAAAATATTCTCAACAAGGTTTTTAAAAAAATTTTAAAGAAAAACTAAATTATTTTGCAACGGATCTAATTTTCAAAACATCTCGCATATTATAAAGACCCTTTTCCTTTTTAAAAGCCCAAATAGCAGCCCTAATTGCTCCATTTACAAAAATTAATTTTGACGCTGCCTTATGCGAAAGTTCTATTCTTTCGCCCATACCAGCAAAAATCACCGTATGTTCCCCAACAACATCTCCACCTCTCAAAACCGCAAAGCCAATTTCATTTGTTTCTCTTGGAGCAATAACCCCATCTCTTATTTTTCTTGATACCTCTCCAAAATTCAAATTTCTGCCCCTAGCCACTGCCTGTCCCAGCATTAAAGCCGTTCCAGATGGCGCATCTTTTTTATTTCTATGGTGCATTTCTAAAATTTCAGTATCATAATCTTCTCTAAGCAAAGAGGCCGTTTCTTCAACCAGATTTACCAATAAATTAGCTCCAATACTCATATTATTAGAATGAACTATCACACAACCATGGGCAAATTTTTCCAATTTTTCCTTTTCTTCATCACTCAACCCCGTAGTTCCAGTAATAAGTATTTTTTTCTTTTTCGCACACATTTCAGCGCATTGCATAGTAAGTTCAGGAGAAGAAAAATCTATCACAGCGTCAGACTCATCAAATAATTTTTCCAAATCATCAGTAATCAAACTATTAGTTTTTTTATCAAGTCCAAGAAAATCTCCTATATCCTCGCCGACTTCATCATATCCTTGTCTAACCAATGCTCCACTAATATCAAACAAATTGTTGCTGATAATTTCAAGAGCCAAGGCTCTAGCCATTCTTCCTCTAATACCAGTAATTCCGATTTTCATAAACTTGTAATTTATTAACACAATTAAAATATAGAATTAAAAATTATTTTATCAATAAGCGTTAATCATAATATTAAAGCAAAACCAAATAAATTGACAATTAATTTCAAATATTTAACAATGAATTTGTCTTAAGAAGACCTTAAGACATTGTTGATGGTTTAAAACACCAAAAAGCGATTAGATGATGTCGTAAGTCTTTGTTATGCAAAGCATAGCGGAGGCTTACGGTTATAATGAGTTGCATTTGCAGCTTAAAAGGCTGTAAGAGCTGATCGCTTCAGTTGTTTTAACCTCCGCACTTTTATCAGTGCGATTTTTATTAATTAGAATAAAAGAGGTTTGAAATGATAGAAGATGAATTATATAATCCCGGTGAAGAAGAATTTAAAGTTGATAAAACACTAAATAAAAAAAGCATAAAAGAAGAGATGAAAATTAGCAGAATGTTAATTAACATAAATGAAATTCAAAATTTAATAGATTGTTTTGAATTAAATAATCATTTTTCAAATGATTATAACTATAAGGAAATATTAAATACAAATAATTGCCATTATTTAGAAAATCTTTTTAAAGCAAAAATATTAGAATTAAATATAATAATCATAAAAAACTATTTGGAAGTTAATAAATTTAATTTCAATTTTGATAAGCTAAAAAAATCAAGAAAAATAATGGACAAGCTGTTGAAAGTCTACAGTTGCTCGCAAGAAAAGGCTGTAAAAAAAATTAAAGAACTGATTGCTTGGAGTGGTATTGAGGAAAGGGAAGTTTGATATTATATTGGCCTAGACTTTGCTTTTTAACCGATTATATTAATAATTTCTTGACAATAATTAAATAATAAGCGATTATTTTATACAGTTTATGTTATATGTAGTATGCAGCAAAATCAGATAACCAATACTAATACTCAAGAAGATATTGCCGAAACTGATGAAGATACGATTGGCGTTGGCAGCTCGAAACAAAGTAAAATGATTTTAATCGTTTTTATAGTTGTATTTGTTTCCACTGTTATATATTTTCTTTTCTTGAAAGAGCCGGCTGATACTACTGTGGGACCAAGCACTGATGAAATAGTTATTCAAAAAGGCGGACAGCCAACTAGAGGGGTTAGCATTGATTATAATATTTCAGATTTGTTGGATGTGGCTCCAACTGATGATAGATTTTTAACTCCTCAAACACAAGATACAGTTCCAGCTTTACCGGAATTGCCGTCATTGCCGGAAGAAATAAGGCAACAGATTGCTAGTGGAGAAAAGAAAGATGAAAAAACATTCACTAAAGAAGAAGTTGATAAAATGATTAGCGATAGGTTAAAAGAGGCTATGGAGCAACAAATGGAAGCTATAACAAAGCTTAGTGCGCAACAACAGCCTAGAGATGAAGTAAGAACTGCAGCACCTGCGGGTATTGTGATAACTCCTCCTAGACAACAACAGCCTGTGAGAGCTGGAGATCCAACATCTATAAGTCTTCCTGGAGATGCTACGGCTGGACTTGATACTGCGAACATGACAGACGAAGAAATTTTAACTGCGCAGCAAAAAAAAGAAGCTGAGGCATTAGAGAAAATTAAAAAAGATAAAATTTTACAAGAAAGAAAAGTTGCGCCTATGTTTAAAGTGAGTTCTGGAACAGGACCTGCTAAAAGTAGTCTTGACACTTCTGATTTTATTATACTATCTTATACTGACAACAAACTTGACATTCAAAATAAAACGCCTGATGTTATACCGACACAAGTTACGGACTTAACGAGAGTGATATTGCAGGGAAAAGTTATAAGCGCAGTTCTTGAAACGGCTATAGATACTGATATAGCTTCAACAGTAAGAGCAGTAATTACAAGAGACATATATGCTGAAGAAGGCAAAAACATTCTAATACCAAAAGGCTCAAGAGTTATTGGAAATTATGAAACTAATATAACATCAGGACAAACAAGAGTTACAATTAATTGGAATAGAATTATAAGAGTTGATGGAATGAGCTTAAATATAGCTTCTATTGGCGCAGATAGGCTTGGAAGAGCTGGTGTTGCGGGTGATTTAGATAATAGATATGCTCAACGTTTGGCAAATTCATTCTTATCAAGTGTTTTAAGTGTTGGTACCTCCTTAGCTGTTGAAAAAGTTAGCGGTTCTACTGGAATTACAAATACAATAAGCTCTTTAACTGGAGAATCTACTACAACAAGTGGAAAAGCGTCAGATTATGCTTTAATACAAGCTACAAAAGATTTTATGAGTGATGCCCAAGATATAGTAGACGATATAGCCGAACAAAAACCTGTAATTAGAATTCCGCAGGGTGAAAAAGTAATGATTATGGTTACTCAAGATTTAACCCTTCCAGTATATAAAAGGAGTAATAGATAATGCATAATTTTGAAGCTCTTGAAGTCTATTTAAAACCTATAAATTACATTTTACAACAGGAAGGAATAACTGAAATATCAATTAATAAGGCCAATGAAGCTTGGGTAGAAAAAAAAGGCGACATGTTTAAAGTTGAAATGCCCGGATATGATTTAAAACATTTAAAATCATTAGGAAGACTAATCGCACAGGCTACGGATCAGAAAATAAGTGAAGAAACCCCATTGCTATCAGCAACATTGCCTTCTGGATATAGAATTCAGGTTGTTTTTCCACCAGCATGTGAAAATGACACAGTAATCATGTCTATCAGAAAAAAGAGTGATATAGTATGGTCGCTTGATGATTATGAAAAAATGGGAGCATTTTCAACAACTTCTGTTGGTGCGGTTAAAGATGACTCAAACGTTATTTTATCTAAGCTTTTAAAAGCAAATATGATAAAAGAATTTTTATACAAAGCAATTTTAAGCAAAAAAAACTTAATTATTTCCGGTGGTACTTCAACAGGTAAAACCACTTTTACTAACGCCTGTCTAAAAGCAATTCCAAGAGTTGAAAGACTAATAACCGTTGAAGACGCCAGAGAAATAGATTTAGGTTGGCTTCCAAATAAGGTTCACCTATTAGCTTCAAAAGGCGGACAAGGAAGAGCAAATGTAACGGCTCAAGATTTAATTGAAGCTTGCTTGAGGTTAAGACCTGATAGAATAATAGTGGGAGAGTTGAGAGGAAAAGAAGCTTTTTCATTCTTAAGAGCGATAAACACAGGACACCCTGGTTCTATTTCCACACTTCACGCTGACACTCCTAAAATGGCTTTACAACAGCTAAAGTTAATGGTTATGCAGGCTGGATTAGGTATGCCTCCCGATGATATATTTAATTATATTAATAATGTTATTGATATAGTAGTTCAGTTAAAAAGAGGCGCAAAAGGAGTTAGATATATATCTGAGGTTTATTTTAGAGATTTTAATCAGAATATATAGTATAGTTATTATATTAAATAACTGGATTCCCGCTTGTGTAAAGGACAAATAGGATGCATTACAAAATATTTTAGCTTTGGGATATACTCTATATAGCTAAACTATTACTTTACTTTTAATAATTTTATTATAATATCTTATTGTTTGCTGTATTTTGAGATGGCAAATGTTTATTAAATTATTAATTATATTTACTCAAAATGTCTATAGAAAAAAATAAAAAAAGCGAACTCATTAAAGAGTTTGGAAATAAAGAATCTGATACTGGTTCCGTTGAAGTTCAAGTTGCGGTTCTAACTGAAAGAATTAAAAATGTTACAGAGCACTGCAAAACTCATGCTAAAGATTTCTCTTCAAGAAGAGGATTGTTGATGTTGGTTGCTAGAAGAAAAAGATTATTGGCTTACTTAAAAAGAAAATCCACAGAAAGATTTAATGCTTTAATTGAAAAATTGGGTTTGAAAGATAATAAATAGGAATTTTGATGTTTGAAATAAAAAGAAAAGAGATGGAGTGGGGCGGAAAAAAATTAAGTTTGGAAACTGGTAGAATTGGAAGGCAAGCAAGTTCGGTTATTGTTAGATATGGAAAGACTGTTGTAATGTGCAATGTAACGGTTGCAAAAAAAGAAACAACAGGCATAGATTTTATACCATTAACTGTTTCTTATATTGAAAAATTTTATTCTGCTGGAAAAATACCTGGTGGATTTATAAAAAGAGAAACAAAACCTTCTGATAATGAAACATTAATTGCAAGAGCAATTGATAGGCCAATTAGACCTTTGTTCCCTTCAAATTATAGATATGAAACGAATATTTTTTGTACTTTAATTGCTTATGATGAAGCTTGTCCGGTTGATGTTATTGCAATGATTGGGGCTTCTACAGCTTTAAGTATTTCACGAGCGCCTTTTGAAGATGTTATCGCAGGTGCAAAAGTGAGCTATAAAAATGGTGAGTATTTGCTAAATCAAGTAGAACCGTTTGAAAATAATGGTAAATTAGATTTAACTGTTGCTGGAACAAAAGATTCAATTTTAATGGTTGAATCTGAAGCAAAAGAATTAAGCGAAACTGAAATGTTAAAAGCATTGGCTTTCGGACATGCTGAATTAGGCAAAGTTGTTGATTTTATTAAATCATTTATTGCAGAATGCAAAGTTGAAAAATTAAAAATTGAAGAACAAGATTTTTCACAATTAGAAAAAGATATTGCTGATTTTGCAACAACAGATATTAAAGAAGCATACAATATAGTAGCAAAGCAGGAAAGAGTATCTAAAATTGAAGAAATAACTGAAAAAATTAGGGAAAAGTTTGTTGGAGAAAGTGAAGACGAAACTTTATCTAATAAAGTTGATGAAATTCAAAGAGATATTGAAAGAGATATCGTTAGAAAAATGGTTCTTAGCGAAGGCAAAAGAATTGATGGAAGAAAAGTAAATCAAGTTAGGCCTATCAAATCCGAAATTGATATATTGCCGATTGTTCATGGTTCCGCTCTATTTACTAGAGGCGAAACTCAAGCATTGGTTATCACAACGCTTGGTTCAGAGCATGACGAACAATTATTAGATAATATTTCTGAAGCTGAAGATAGCCAAGATTTCTTATTGCATTATAATTTTCCTCCTTATGCGGTTGGTGAAGTTGGTGCATTAAGAGCTCCGGGCAGAAGAGAAATCGGACATGGCAAACTAGCGTGGAAAGCAATTCATAATATAATCGACAAAAAAGACTTCCCTTATACTATAAGAGTTGTATCTGAAATCACGGAATCAAATGGCTCTTCGTCAATGGCTACAGTTTGCGGAACTTCATTGTCTTTAATGGCAAGCGGCGTTCCTATGAAAGCCCCAGTATCTGGTATTGCTATGGGTTTAATTAAAGAGAAAGATAGTTTTGTAGTTTTAAGCGATATTATGGGCGATGAAGATCACTTGGGCGATATGGATTTCAAGGTTGCTGGAACAAAAGATGGTATTACAGCGCTTCAAATGGATATTAAATGCAAGGGCGTAAATGAAGAAATTATGACTGTTGCATTAAACCAAGCGAAAGACGGCAGATTTCATATTCTTGAAAAAATGGCTGAAGCCATAGGGGAATCAAGGCCTGATATTTCCGAAACTGCACCAAGACCTTTGACTATGAAAATTAAAACAGAAAAAATCAAAGAAGTAATTGGACCTAAAGGCAAGAATATCAAAGAGATTATTGAAAAAACTGGAACTTCTATTGATATTTCTGATGATGGAACCGTTGTTATTATGTCAAACAATCCAGAAAACAGCGAGGCTGCTAAAAAATTAATTGAAGCAATCGTTGGCGGTGGAAAAAGCGAACTAGAAATGGGAAAAATATATGAAGGAAAAGTATTAAAAGTTGTTGAGTTTGGTGCCTTTGTTGATTTACCGGGAAAGGATGATGGATTTATTCATATTAGCCAATTAGCTGATTACAGAGTTGAATTTGTTGATGACATCATTCATGAAGGCGACATTGTAAAAGTTAAATTAATTGGTTTTGATAAAAATAATAAACCTAAGTTAAGCTACAAGGTTGTAAATCAAAAAACCGGTGAGGATTTAGAAAAATAATTTAAGTTTGAAGACAATCTATATTGTTTTCGAACTTTTGTTTAATAAAAAAAAGGAAAAAGATGTTTGATAATAAGAAAAATTTTGATAATAAGAACAAATTTAAAGTAAATAGAGGGGAATTCAACCCAAATATTGAGGTCGGACAGGTTTACAAAGGTAAAGTTATAAAAATTTTAAATTCTGGTGCTTTTGTAGAATTTCCTGAAAGTCCAAAAAAAGACGGTTTCGTTCATATAAGCCAATTAGCTAATCATAGAGTTGAAACTGTTAATGATGTATTAAAAGAAGGTGAAATATATTATTTTAAATTAGTAGGTTTTGATTTTAGCAGAAAACCAAAATTGAGTTTCAAAGCTGTAGATCAAAAGACCGGTAAAGACATTGAAACTAAATAAATTTTAATAAATATCAAACTTATTTTTTATATTAAAACTCAGCTCAATCAGCATTTATTGTGTATTAAACGTGCAAATTTCATTTATTTACATTACACATAACTCAACCTTATCATTGCTATGCTATATTTAGACAAGCTCAGCCTTGTCAAATAATTTCATCCATTGTCCTGTCATTACCATGCTAGATTGTGTTAACGAACGATCGTCCAGGTCATATTCTATATATAACAGACAAATCCGTCATTACCATGCTATATTTTGTTAGATACTATTCACAAAGGTTTTTGCAGATTAAAATCACTTTCACAAAAACATGCGAGGAGTAGGTAAATTTTATTTATTGATGCATAATATATATCTCCAAAATAAAATTTACCTGCGACAAAGCATAATGAAGTGAAAGTCAACTTATGATTAAATACTTTATGGTGTTGGTTCATAGATCCAACACCATATAGAAAATAAAAATTAAAAACTAAGCGCTGGCTCCGCATTTTAAAAGCTTAAATGCTTCTTTTCTAATTACATCACCACCCACTCTTTTTGTGGTGTAAAATCTAACATAAGGTTTTGAAGTATATGGATCTCTCAAAATTCTTATATCGGTTCTATCAACTATTTGATAAAATTTAAAATTACCAAAAACTACGGAAAAGCTGGAAGCTGCTAACCCTGGCATAAAGGCGCTTTGATAAACAGGGCAACCCATCAAAGTGTCTTCTTTGCCGCCTAACAATGCTGGCTGCCATAAATATGCACCGCTTGTTGAGTCCTTTAACATTCTGATTGCGCCTACTGCGGCTCTTGGCATTATAAAACAAGCACCGTTAACATATTGTTCTTTTAGGCCATAATATAAATCTATTATGTCTTTTGCGTCTATGCCGCCATCGGTGGTATTATCGGATTCAACAATGGTAATAGATGAATCTGCATAAGTTGTAATTCCTCGTGGCTGATTATATGTGTCGCCAGTTCCAACTAAAAAAGCCTCTTCTTCTGCTTGTGCAAATTTTGACGCTAACTGCTGTGCCAACCAGTCTTCTATGTCAATAGAAGCGTCATCAAGTAATTTTTGTGTCACTTGCGGCTGTGCAACCAACTCATGAACTTTAATTGTTGCTTTAGTCAAAACAGAGGAATTTGTAGTATTAACTGTTCCAATTTCTGAATTCCAAGAAGCATCAAAACTGCTGTCGTCAATAACATCAAGTGCTGATGAAGAAATGTTTTGAACGGAGCAAATTTTTCTCATAAAACTTGTGCTGTTAACTTCATTGGTAATAATTCTTTGCATGCTAGGACTAACCAAATAGCCACCGTAAGTTCCACTTAAGGCGGTTGTTAAATCAGCTTTTTGCTCCAAAGCAAGCAGAGGTGCGTCAACTCCTTTTGTCAAATAATTTCTTAGGGCTTTTTTATACTCGGAATTTTCATAACAATAATTTGAACTCTTGCTTTCAAGATTTGGTCTAGACATACTAATTTCAATCTTTTCCATTTTTTCATTTTGCTCATTGAGGAAATTATTTATTTTTTCTAACTCTTCTTTGACTAAGCAATCAGCCGAACCTTTCTTTTCAAGCTGTCTTAATCTTTCATCATTAACTTGTTTAAAATGCTCCCAAGCATTTCCAATTTGTTCAAGTTTATCATTTACTTCTTCTAAACTCATATAATTTTAATTTATTAATAAATAGCCCAAATGGGTTTAATTAATTTTTAAAATTTATATTATCGTCGGGAAGTATAATATATGCCAGCAGGAAAATAATGTCTAGTTTTATCTTTTGTATCAGGATTTGAATATTTTTTTCTCAACGCACACACGCCAAGGCTAATTCCATACATTCTGCAAAGCTTGGCTGTATCTTGAAGAAAGAATATTGGATTTTCTTCTAAATTCACATCAACTTCATGATTTTCAAAATACTTGCGATCTTGCATACTTGAACGATTAACGACATGTATATCAACTTTAAGACCATTTTCCTCATATACTTTGTGTCTTATATTATCCTCTGCCACTATGCAGAATTTAAGAATTTTTTCCTCTAATACAACTGCAATTAGACCTTGTGGCCTCTTAAAAACAACTGCTTCATTGTTAAAATCAAACCGTGTTGTTTCAACTTCTTCTAATCTTTGCATATATTTTAAAGAAATTGCCTCTATTTTAAAAAATAAAGATAACTTTTAACAATGTCAAACTTTGTTTTGTGGTTATTTTATTTTAATTGATAACCCAACTTTGTTGTATAAATACAAATGGAAGCTAATTATGGGTAATTTGCAACTGCCTAATAATTTATAATATCACCGATTTTATGTTTTTTTAAAGTGTCATTCGGCAACTTTACAGACAAATAATTCTCTGTTCTGCCAACCGTTTCATTTTCAATTAAAACTTTATGCGGCAATTTCATTTGCTCTTTTGTAAATTCTTGAAGTTGTTTTTCTGCTAAATTCCTCAATTCCTTTGCTCTTTCTCTTCTAATTTCAACTGGAACTTGCTCCATTAAAGCCGCAGGGGTATTTTCTCTAATGGAATATGGAAAAATATGTCCGAATACTAAATTAATTTCTTTTATTAAGTTATATGAATTTTTATGCATTTCATTTGTTTCACGTGGAAAACCAGCAATTAAATCTGCACCAATGGCTATATTAGGCCTGTATTTTCTAATTTCGTTGCAAAAATTTATTACTTGTTCTCTATTATGCCTTCTTGCCATAAGTTTTAATATTGTATTATCACCAGACTGCAAACTTAAATGAATATGCGGCATAACTCTTTCTTCATTAAACAAAACGTCTCTTAAATCATCATTAATATCAGCAATATCAATTGATGATAGCCTCAGCCTTAATAAATTTGTTTCTTTTAATATTTTTTTTATTAATTTTCCAAGATTTATGTCTTCATTAAGCCTTTTTCCATAGTCTGTAATGTTAATTCCAGTTAAAACTATTTCATTATAATTATTCTCAACCAAAACATTAATTTGATCTATAACTTTTTCTGGTGAAACAGAAACGCTTTTGCCTCTTGCTAATCTTGTCGCACAAAATGTGCAACGATTATCACAACCAGATTGAATTTGTATAAAACCCCTGGTTCTTTCCTCAAATCCTGTAATTAATTGTGGAGCCAATTCATCCAAATCATTAATATTATTAATTAAAATAGGTTTTTTTTCTTTTTTGCTAATTAATGAAACTAATAATTCATAATTATTTGCCCTCATTTTATCATGATTACCAAAAACAAAATCTACTTCGCTCATTTCTTCATAAATTTTTCCATTAGTTTGAGCTGCACAGCCAACAACGCCAATTATAGCATTTGGATTTTCTTTTCTTTGCTTTCTTATTGCTTGTCTTAATTGTTTTTCCGCTTCTGATGTAACGGTGCAGGAATTAAAAATAATTATTTCTTTATTTTCTAATTCTTTATTATTCTGAAGAAAAGTTTTTATTACTTCGCTTTCATAAGTATTTAAGCGACACCCGAATGTTATTAGTTTTACAGACATTTATAAAAAGAATACTAATAACAAAAAGGAAGCGATTAATGCTGGAGCAAATGGAAAATATTCATTCTTTCTGATTTTTTTCCATATTAAGCCAAAAATAACTCCAAATAATCCAGCTAAGAATAAAAACATTATGATATTCTTTACTCCTAAAATTAATCCAATTATTGTTATAAATTTTATGTCTCCACCGCCCAAAGCTTCTTTTTTCTTCCACTTGCTTACTAAAAATGCTGTCAAATAAAATACTATAAAATACGCAAAACCTGACAAAATAGAATAACAAAAATCATAATCATTGTAAAAAACAAAAGTTAAACTTAAAACTAACAACGATATTTGCAATAAATCTGGCAAGGTATATGTTTCTAAGTCCGCTACAAACATTGTTAAACATACAACAATAATTAAGTCAAAAATTATTGTATTTAAGCTAACGCCAAATTTAAGATAGGATAAAACAAACAAAACAGCTGCTGTAATTTCAATTAATGGGTATCTTATAGATATTTTTGTTCCACAATTTACACATTTTCCTTTTTGAAAAATCCAAGATAAAATTGGAATTAAAGATAAAAATTTTAGTGGTTTATTACATTTAGGACAATAAGATTTTTTTAAAACAATGTCCTGTTTTCTTGGCAACCTATAGCTTGCCATTGTAATAAAACTTCCAAAACATGCTCCGAATAAAAGTGAAAACATTATGTATAAACTTTCCATATTATATTATTGTAGTTTTCTGTATTTATTTTAATTTTATTTTTTTCAATAGCAATTATTTTTATTGAATTTTATAACTTTATTTCTAATATATAGAAAAATGCTAATAATAAGTAAAAATGGAATTTTCTAGGACAAAAACAATATTTATTCTTTTGGTTTGTTTGATTGGTATATTGTTAAGTTTGGGAAACTTTTATGATTTAGGCATATTCTCCAAGAATACGGTTCATTTAGGACTTGACTTAAGAGGAGGATCTCAAATTCTATTAAAAATAGATTATGACAACTATGTAAAAGAACAGCTAGCAAATACAATTTCTGACTTAAAAACCGAATTTAGAAAAAATCAAATAAGAACTATTCCACAATTAAAAATTGAAGTAAAAGACGGTGAAAAAGAAAACTATATTTATTTCGTTTTAACTTCTGAATCAGATTTAAAACCTATAAAAAAAATCATAAATAACGTAAATCCAAATTTAGACTTAAAACGAGTTATGAATGATATTTATATAAAATATAATAAAGATACTCTGGAAAAAATAAAATATAGATTATTAGAGCAATCAATAGAAATTGTCAGAAAAAGAATTGACGAAACTGGAACAAAAGAACCTACAATTCAAGCTCAGGGAAGAGATAGAATTTTAGTTCAAGTTCCCGGTATGGAAAGTCCGGATGAATTAAAAAAAGTTTTGGGTAAAACCGCAAAAATGACTTTCCATTTTGTAAACACTGAAATTTTAAAAGATGGGGTTTTACCTCCAAATGTTGAAAGAATGAAAGAAATGAACGGAAATTATTACTACAATGTTGATAAAACTGTGATTTTAAGTGGCGATTTATTACAAGATGCAAACGCAACATACAGCGAAGGAAAACCAGCTGTAGGCTTTAAATTTAATGACTTAGGTGCAAAAAAGTTTGCTGACATCACAAAAGCCAATCTTGGCAGAATATTAGCCATAGTTTTGGATAATGAGGTAATCACTGCACCACGAATTAATACTCCAATACTCGCTGGAAACGGAATAATAACTGGAAATTTCACCACAGCGGAAGCAAATCAAGTAGCCTTATTATTAAGGGCTGGAGCATTGCCTGCGCCACTAGAAGTTATTGAAGAAAGGGTTGTAGGACCATCATTAGGACAAGACTCAATCAAAAGCGGACTTAACGCTTGCATGATAGGATTTATCCTTACATTATTATTTGTATTATTTATTTACAGATTCTTTGGTATTTTAACGTGCATCACATTAGTAATTAACCTATTCATAACATTGGGCGCTTTATCGCTAATAAATGCAACTCTAACTTTACCAGGTATAGCCGGTATTGTTTTATCAATAGGAATGGCAGTTGATACAAATGTTTTAATTTTTGAAAGAATTAAAGAAGAATATAAAGCATCTGGCAAAGTTTATAATTCTGTAGCTAGTGGATTTGATTTCGCATGGACAACTATTTTTGACTCAAATATTACCACACTACTAGTAGCAATAATATTGTTTGCTTTAGGAACTGGAGCAATTAAAGGCTTCGCTTTAGTTCTTGGAATTGGTATATTTGCTTCTTTATTTTCCGGAGTTTTATTAACAAAATTATTATTATCTGCTTGGTTAAACAAATTCCAACCAAGACAAATTAAAATGTGGAGTGTCAAATGAAATTATTTAAGTATGCTTTAGTTCTATTATTATGTTCTACTTTATCAGCCTTCGCCGAGAACTATGATGATGATATTTATGAAGACAGCGGCAGTTATTCAACCAAATCAACGCCAAAAAAACAAAATACTAATAACCCAAGCACAAAAAATACAAATAAAGATTCAATTTTTGAAGGCTATATCTTAAGCGAATTTTATGTAAATACACTCACGGACGCAAAAGACAAAGTCAGAAAAAACGACAGCCCAACAAATTCATATTTATATTTGGAATCACTAGCAAAATTAAACATTGGAAAAGGTTTTTTTGCCGAAACAAAGTGGTATTTAAAGCCAGTAAATAAAAGACTTTACACGGGCGATATTTATGCAAAAGACACATCCCGTGTTATAGGAGATTCTTCTAACAGTGATTTTTACGGAAAGGATAATTACGTTAAGCGAACTTTTCAATTTTCAAGCTACGGTTTAGGCATTGAAACTTTATACGCTGGTTATAAAAATTCAAACTTAGCTTTTGGTTTAGGAAAAATAACTCCAACTTTTGCAACCGCTTATGATAAATCAAGATTTAGCGGTGTATATGGCATTAAAGTTCCAGAAGAATATGAATTAACTGACAAAATAGGCGGCTATGTATCAGCAATCTTTCCATTCGGTAATTTAACATTTAATATGTTCTACGACGATACAACAGATTTAAGCAACACAATGTTTAAAAAACAAGGAAGAGATAAATCAAAAGGCGGAGCTGGAAATACCGAAAAATTAAACAATTTCTCTTTAACGTTTAATGGAAAATTTGACAACTTATCATTAAATTTAGGCTACAGACAACTAGAAGCGTCTTTGCCGCAAGAAAGCAATGAAAATGGATACACAATTGGCCTTGAATATTTAGTAGAATTGCCTTACGACATTAATTTCTTACCATTTGTAGAGTATACTTATTTAGACGATTTTGATGGCATGAAATCAAGAGATGTATCTTACTTTACAGTATTCTTACCTATGATTTATGAAAACTGGCATTTCATTCTTTCAAACACTTCAAAATATGACGACGAAAGAAATTACCGCAATTATACAAGTTATTTAACTCAGGCCTCAGTTGGTTATAAATTTGACTTTGGATTAATGATTGATGTTGCAAAAGTTTGGGAAAGATATGTAAGAAAAGCTGATGGATTTAGCGAAGTAGGCGCTAGAGATAAATGGGTAAAACATGCTGATTCTTGGGCATTTATGATATCATATTTATTTAATTTTTAATAGTTTAATAGAATATAATAATCTATAAAAATACAGAAAATCGTTGGGAGATTTACATTTTTTCAGTATATTATTGCAGTGCCATTTTTATTAGTGTATTGCATTCAACCGCAATATATAATATATTATTATAATTAATAAATTTAGCAACTAATCAATATACGATTGACTATAAAATTATTTATCATATAACTTAAGATTGGTTTTATAATTTATATAATGTATGGATAAAAAAAAATTTATGCAAGAAGCTATTAAGTCTTCCATTGAAGGAATGAATAGCAATGCTGGCGGTCCTTTTGGGGCTGTAATTGTTAAAAATGGTGAAATTATAGCTAGAGGCTGGAATAAGGTTACGAGCACTAATGATCCAACTGCGCATGCCGAAATTACAACAATTAGGGAAGCGTGTAAAAAATTGGGAACGTTTGATTTAAGTGGCTGTGAGCTTTATACTTCATGCGAGCCGTGTCCTATGTGTTTGGCGGCTATATATTGGGCAAGAATTGATAAAATTTATTATGGAAATACCAAAAAAGACGCTGCAGATATTGGTTTTGATGACGATTTTATTTATGCAGAATTTGCGCTTCCAGTGGAGAAAAGAAGTGTTCCAATGGAACAGTTAGATAGGGAAGATGCTATAAAATCTTTTGAAAAATGGGCGGAAAAAAATGATAAGATTGAATATTAGCTTTAATTTTTAATTTTATTTATTAAATTAAATATAGATTTTTAAAAAAATAATATGACAAAATCTTTTAAAAGCATAAGAAAGTTTATTAATATTAGAAATCTATATTTTTTTATATTTAAGATTTGTGTTGCTGTATTATTAACTTTGTCTTTGTTGATAATAAATTTTATTATAATATTTTCAATAAAGCCCAGAACTGTTCCGAAAGTTAGTTCTTATATTATAAAATATTTAAATAAAAATCCTAATGTTAAGATTAATTTTGATGTTGATAATTCAACTTTGTATTTTGATTCTGATTTAGGTTTAAAATATAAAATTAAAGATTTTAATTTAGAAACTGATAAATCTAAGATTAATTCGGAAGAGATTATAGTAAATTTAGATTTTGTGAGATTATTATTCGGCAGAATTAATATAAATGATATTAATTTATCTGATACGAATTTAAAATTTAATTCACAAGAAGTTAGTTCAAAAAAAGAATTTACACATGAAAAAGAGGAAATAACTGCGCAAATTCAAAAAGTAATTCAGAAAATTCATAATAGTTCGGTTTCAATAAAAAGATTTCAACTTAATGATTTTAAAATAAATGTTAACTTAAATAATGTTGATAATGAAATAAAAATATTAAGATCTCAACTTAATTTAGATTTTAAAAACAGTAATTTTCAAATATATCAAAATGCAATATTTAATATTAATAATGCCAAGACTAATTCAAGGTTAAGCGTTATTTGTGATAAGCGAGATGGAGTTAGCAATTGCAAAATTGATATAAAAAACATTAATCCAAATAATTTTGAAACTTTTTTTAATCAAAATAGTATAGAATATAGTTATTTATCTAATGTGGATGGTTATTTTGATGGAAAGTTTGATTTTATATTCGATAATAAAATGAAATTAAAGAGTGGCAATGGAATAATAAAGTCAATATTTGGCTCATTTGATTTTAAAAATTTATTTGACGAAAAATTAGTTTTTGGAAATTTAATAATAAATGTCGGATTTGACAACTATTTTAAAGATATAAATATTAATTCATTAACTACGAATTTTGGCAAAACTCGCTTTTTTATGAGTATGTTTATAAAAGAAAAAAAGAAATATAAAAGTGTAGACTTAAATTTTGATATTCAAAACACACTGGTGAGTGATTTAAGAAAATTATGGCCTAATTTTTTAGATAATGACTCAAGCAGGCCATGGGTTTTAAAACATATTAAATCTGGAAATTTGCCTCTTGCTAAAACAAATATGAATTTTAAATATTTTTATGACAATAATAAGTCTGGATTACAATCGATTAATGCTGAGATTGATTTGGATAATATTCTACTAGAATATGATGACTATTTTCCAATTATTCAAAATATTAATGGCAAAGCTATTTTCACTAAAAACGACATGAAAATCAATATAAAAACTGCGAAGGTTTTAAACTCAAAGATAACAAATGGAATTATTAGTATTGATTTTAATAAAAATCCAAAAAATGTCGCTATAAAAGCAAATTTAAATGGCCCTATCCATGATTTATTTATTCATATTAATAAAAATGACACTGCAAATATAAAAAATACTGTAAACAGCATTTTAGAAGATTATTATACTATTACTGATTTAAATTTAAAAATACCGTTAATTAATAATATTACTTTCAACAGCGTATTTTTAAGCACTAAATCCACAGTATTTAATAAAGAAAATTCATTATTGACAAAAAATTCCAGCATAAATTTTTCTTTCATAAAGCCTCAAAATAGCAATAAATTTTCTGGAAAAATAGATTTAACCAAGAGCAATTTAGAATATATTCCTTTAAATATGTTCAAACCAAATAATACACTGCTTTCTTTTGATTATTTTTGTGAGTTGAATGATGGCGTTGTGTATATTCATGATATTAAATCAAACGATGATTTTATTAGTTTTATTGCAAACGGTTTTTTAAATATAGACAAAAAAATTAATGAAATTAATTTTGAAAATATATCATATAATAATTCCAACTATAATCTTTATTATAAATCATACGTTTCAAATGGTATATTAAATAACAATATTGAAATAGATGGAAGAAACATCAATTACAACAATATATTTGAAAAACTAAAGGATAATAAAAATTCTATTAATACTGCAGAGTCAAATGCCAAAAATAAGATGAATGTGAAATTAAATTTAAAATATTTAAGTTTTGAAAATGAAAGACAGCTAAAATTGCCTATTCTTTCAGCGGAATTTGAAAACAACGATATAAAGAAAATTGATTTTCAGGCAAAAATTGATGATAAAAAGTTTATAAATTTAAACTTCAACAAAAGACAAAAAATGTTAAGTATGGAATCCAATGATTTTGGCGATTTATTTCAAATAATAGGTTTGACAGACAAAATAATTGGCGGCGCAGGAGAAATTAATTTTAATCATATAACAGAGAATGGCAAAGGGATACTTTACGGAAATATTGACATTACTAAACAGTTTAAAATTATTACAGATGAAAACGCAAGCAAAAATTTAATTCCAAATATCAAGCAGGAAAAATATTTTAGAAGGCTAACGAACAGCCTTATTGAAGATTCAAGTATAAGGTTTGATAGAATGCGAGGAAATATATCTTTTAGTGAAAATATTCTAAAATTTGATGAAGTAGTTGCAAATAGTAGTTTTATAAATTTACAAATATTAGCCTCAGGATTTTTAAACCTTAACACCAATGAAATAAAAATTAATGGACTTTTAATGCCATTAGGCACGATAAATGGCCTATTTGGAGCAAACAGACTGCCAGTTATAAGCGATATAGTATTTGGACAAAAAGATGCTGGATTATTTGCCTCTAAGTTTGAAATTACGAAGAAAAACAATAACGCAAAATTAAATTTCAAAGTTGATAAATTTTCAATGATTATGCCGGGATTTTTAAGAAATATATTTGATCTAGATACCTATAAAAATACTTATCATAATTTTATAAAATAAAATTACTACTATTAGTAAAATATAATTTCAATATTAAAGAAATTATTACAATGCGACAAATACTTATATTAATAGTTAACAATCAATAACATTAAAATAACTAAGCGAATTAAACTATATGATATATATTAAATGATTAAATAATTATGGAGGTCGGGGTCAGAATCGAACTGACGCATAGAAGCTTTGCAGGCCACGGCATTACCACTTTGCTACCCGACCATAATTGAAGTAATTATTACATTGAATTATTTTTTAGTCAAGTTTTTTAAATATAATTTAGGATAATTACAGACTTCCCAATCTGTAATTACATATCTAGTCTTCCTTGCGAGGAATGAACGGCTGGAAACAAATATAGTTTTTGTTAATGAATTCCTTTTATCTTGCATTTTCAGTATGTTATTGCGGTGTTAATTTTTTTGTTAATGAATTTCGCATTCCCTCATCTTGCGGCATATAAATTTTATTAATATTTTATTTGTTTTAAGGCAATCTACAAAAAACCAAACAAAAATAGCTATTAATCCAATATAAATATATTAAAATAATACTCCCAAATGGAACACAAAGAAACATTTATTAAAATAATACACCACTAATTAACCTCAAATCGAACCAATCAAACTGATGATTAAACCAAGTATATTGTCTTTTAGCATAGTTTCTTGTAATTTTAATCGATTGATTGACAAAATCGCTTAAAGAAATTTTACTATTCAAATATTCAACCCCTTCAAGCAATCCTATCGTATTTGATACCGAATAACTGGCTGGATTTTCTATTATTTTTTTATGTTTTTTGGAAAAGTCTTTAATTTCTTCCAAAACATTGTCTTGCTCTACGAGTTTTTTAAATCTTAATTCACACCTTTGATATAATAAATCTCTAGGCGGATTTATATTTATATGGAAAAATGCTTCTCTTGGAAAAAGTCTAATATTTCCTTTTTCCTGAAAATATCTAATGGATTTTCCACTGGCTTCAAATATTTCCAAAAATCTCAATAATCTTTGTTTGTCATTCGGATTTAATTTTTCAACATATTCTTTATCAATTTGCAATGCCTTTTTATAACATTCTTGATAACCAACTTTTTCATATAAATCATTAATCTTTTCTCTAATATCTTGTGAAACTTCTGGAATTTGTGAAATTCCATCAATTAATTTTGAAATATACATTCCGGTTCCGCCAACAATTATAGGTTTTTTACCGCTTAAAAAACAATACTCTATTTTTTCTTTTGCTAATTTTAACCAAAGTCCTATATTACAATTATTTTCTGGTTCCAAATGAGAAAATAGCAAATGCTCAATGCCTTCTTTTTCAACTTCTGTTGGCTGTGCTGAAAGTATTGGTAAACCTTTATAAATCTGCACGGAGTCTGCATTGATTATAACTCCATTATATTTTTTCGCTAATTCCACAGAGTAAGCTGTTTTACCGCTGGCCGTAGGTCCAGAAACTACAATAATTTTTTTGCTTTCTATACTCACAACGCATTAATTATGATCTAATTGGCATTAAAACAAATAATAAGTTTTTATTATTTTCTTGTTGAATTAGCAATGGAGAACTGCCATCTTCTATTTTAAACACAAGATTTTTTTCACTTATTTGTCCCAAAATATCTAACAAATATTTTGCATTTAAAACCGTATTTATCTCATCGCCATCATAGTCAGTCTTTATGTCAGCTTTAGCCATGCTTCCATCAGAACTTGAAATTTCTAAATCAATATTTTCTGATTTAATTGAAATTTTTACATTTTTAGTTTTATCATTTGAAACAATGCAAACTTTACCAAGAACATCTTGCAAAGCAGCAGTATTTATCTTCACTTCTTTACTATTCTTATATGGAATTACTTTTTCATAATCAGGGAATTCGCCCTCAACCAATTTCAATAATATTTCTAAATTCTCAGTTTTAATATTCATTTTATTTTTACTAAAGGAAATCAAAACTTCATTCTCGCCCTTTTCCAAAATTTTTATTATTTCCGGAATAACTTTTTTAGGCATAATCGCCTTTTGTAAAAGCTTATAATCTTCTTTCTTCTCACCGGATGTAGCAAGAATATGGCCGTTTGTAGCCACCATAAATGTGTGATAACCGCCTTCTTTATCTTTATAAACCTCAATATGAATGCCATTAAGATAATATCTCACCTCATCATCACCCATTGCAATTTTAACTTTTTTCATTGACTCAAGAAGCTCATCTCTTTGAACCTTATATTCCTCGCCTTTATCATCTCCAATTTGACTTCTGCCCTCTTGCTCGCAAGTTTTTATCTTAAACTTTATGCCATCAGCTTCAACACTGATTAAATTCTCTTTTTCTTCTTTAAATGTTATTTTAACATCATCAGAAAAACTTTTAATTATATCCTGCAGTCTTCTTAACGGAAGTATCATTTCCATACTTTCCTTATTGCTTATATCTTCTTTTCCAACCAATAAATATCTAAACGATAAAATTTCAAATAAAAGTTTGCCCCCTGATACCTTAATGAACACACTACTTTCAGTATTAGATAAGTCATCAGGTCCAATCTCCGGGTTGAATAATACTATGTTTCTTAATTTTTTAGCTTCTATTGTAAATTTCTTGTCCATATTCATAATTAAATCAACTATTCATTGCTTGACAATATATTTTATTGAAAAAAAGTCAAGATATTTTTTGTCAATAAAAAATACTAGTAAATTTTTCCAGCTACGGATTACTTTTACAACAAAAGGAAATCTCAACGAAACTATCAAAAACTCTTATAATCATACTAAAACCTTCTAAGTATGGTTATCCTGTTTTAACTTTTGCCAAAATATAAACACTTTTTTAAAAGCATGTCTAAAATAATTTGGGTTGAACTTTTCTTCAGCATAATAATGCATATATGCCATAGTTGTTTCATTATTTTTATACTTTTCAGGCATACATTGCGGTGGATTATAAAATCTATTATTTTTACCATTTTGATATTTCATTGATTTTATAATATCCTCACATTTATGCTTTCTCTTATATCTTCTAGTATATTCCTTACTCAAGGCCAAACCATATTCCTTAAGCCAATTCCAATTTCCTTTAGATTTTGCAGCCCAAATACTGCAGGGATGTTTTAAATGTGTTGGTTTATAGGGATATTTTTGATTATTTAAACAAAGCCCATTAGACAAAAGTTGAGTAGTTTCTAAAATCATTTTAACCAATCTCTTATCGTCAAGTAATTTACTGTTTAACTTTATATCATGTGTAAAATAAAATATATTCATAAATAGTTATGCAAAATTTTACTTCAAATAACCAATAAAAATCAATTTACCATTAGTTATTTTCAAAAATAAGGGGCAATTGCCCATTTAAGACTTTTTAAAAATATAAAAATTAATTAAAAAATCTCTAATTTGCTAAAGAAAAAATCTATTTCTCTTTCAGCACTCTCAATAGAATCTGAGCCATGAACGCAATTATCTCTGATATTTGTCGCAAATAATTTTCTAATAGTTCCCTCAGCAGCTTCTAAGTAATTAGTTTTTCCCATTATTGTTCTATTTTTTTGAATAGCATCACTACCTTCTAAAATTTGAACTATTATAGGTCCAGAAATTATGAAATCAATCAACGGCTCATAAAACGGTTTTCCTTTATGCTCTCTATAAAAATCCTCAGCCTGTTGTTTTGTTAAAATAATCATCTTCTGAGCTATAATTTTTAGCCCATTTTCCTCAAACATGGCATTAATTTTTCCAGTTAAATTTCGTTTTACAGCATCTGGTTTTATTATTGATAATGTTCTTTCCATTGAAAAAGTATAGAATTAAATATGGTTATTTTATAATATATAAAAATATATTTTCAAGTTTTTTATGAAACATTATCAGCTTATAATAATATATTATAATCTTTACATTTTAACTGCAATATCCCCCCTCCTTTACCATCTTATTGGCTAATAAGAATACTTATAAAATCTTAAAGCTTATAATTATAATATCTTATACTTATATTGCTTGAAAATAAAAATTAAATTATGTATTATGCTTTTGAGAAAATTATTTTCGATACATATGATAAATCTAAGCATTTTTGATATTTTTAAAGTTGGTATTGGACCATCAAGCTCACATACATTTGGACCTATGGTTGCCTCAAATATGTTTATAAAAACATTATCTAAAAAAATGCTGGTGAAAAAAGTTAGCTCAGTTCAAATAGATTTATACGGGTCGTTAGCATTAACAGGAAAAGGGCATGGCACTTTTTTAGCTATTGAATTGGGTCTTGAAGGTTGGACGCCAGACACTATAGAGCCAAATGAAATAAATAATGAAATACAAAGAATTAAAAATGATGGAAATTTATTATTAGCGAGAAAACATATTATTCCCTATAGCAGAAATGAAAATTTTAAAGTCCATAAGGATCAAGAATTAGAATATCATAGCAATGGCATGTCTATTAGTGCATTTGATAAGCATGGCAAAAGCATATATTCACAAACATATTATTCTGTAGGCGGTGGTTTTGTTTTGACACATGACGACATATCATGCAAAAAGAAAACAAAAGATAAAGTATTAAAATATAATTTTACAAACTTTAAAGAATTATTAGAAATTTGCGATAAAGAGCAATTATCAATTGATGAAGTTGTATTAGCTAATGAAAAATGCTTTAGAAAAGAAAAAGAGATAGACAAGGAAATAAAAAATATTGTTAATATAATGCATGAGATGGTGCAAAATGGTTTAAACAGAAAAGGCAACTTAGATGGTTCGCTGGACCTACCAAGAAGAGCTCCTATTTTACTTAAAAAACTGCAAAATGATAATAGCAACGACCCACTTAATGTTTTTGACTGGGTGTCTTTATGGGCTATAGCTGGAGCAGAGGAAAACGCAAGTTTAGGAAGACTAATTACAGCTCCAACAAATGGAGCTTCAGCAGTAATACCGGCTGTAATTCTATTCTTAGAAAAATATTATTCTACACAATATAAATTTGAAAATATTAAAAAATTTATTTTAGTTGCCGGCATAGTTGGCATACTATGTAAAAAAAATGCAACAATTTCTGGCGCAGAAGGCGGTTGTCAAGCAGAAATCGGCTCAGCCTGCGCTATGGCTGCAGGTGGCTTAACAGCTGCTTTAGGAGGAACAAATTTACAATGTGAAAACGCTGCAATAATTGGATTAGTTCATAATCTAGGCTTAACTTGCGATCCAATTGGCGGTTTAGTTCAAATTCCATGCATTGAAAGAAATGCAATAAATGCAGTAAAAGCAATAACCGCAACAAGAATTGCATTAAGAGAAGAAAAAAGTTTGTTTATTACGTTAGATCAGGCCATTTTGACAATGAAACAAGTTGGCAAAGATATGCCGTGCCAATACAGAGAAACATCAAAAGGCGGACTGGCAATTAATTCTAAAAATGGCAGGGATACAGTAATACCAACTTGCGTTGCATGTGTTAAAAATAGAGCATGTTTTTTCAAATAAAGTATGTCATTCCATAGCTGGATTTTCTTATTGAGCCACTGCTTTCGCAGCGGC
>CAZBNS010000003.1:0-37632 GCA_964493475.1 uncultured Rhizobiaceae bacterium
AATACTCACTTCGTTCGTTAACAAAATCTAGCCTGGTAATGACAGGGCTGAGGGGAGGGGCTTCGTTTATTAACAAAATCTACGTGATAATGACAGGACTGCGGAGGGCTTCGTTTATTAACAAAATCTAGCCTGGTAATGACAGAGCTGAGAGTCGTTGAGTTGTTAGATGGTAAGTCTAGCCTGGTAATGACAGAGCTGAGGAAAGGGGACTCCGTGCTTTTGTCAACAACTTTGTCTCAAAATCTAGCCTGGTAATAACAAGACTGCGGGGCTTCTCGTGGTGTTGGGTCTCCGAACTCAACACCTAAAAATATCAAATCTTAATTTATTTTTTGGTTTAAGTTTGAGATGACATCAGGTGTTGGGTTCGGAAACCCAACACCACAAAAAGTGCATAGCACTCAATGATTTGCTTGCCGTGCCAACTTGCATAATCTCTGCAAGGATTTCTTGCAAAGGCCAAGACTAAAGACTTTTCCAGCCTTTAGTGGAGGTGTAATGTTTCCTTTGCGGTCAGCGAGTTTATTAACTCTGTTTAAAACTCCTATTGTTAAAGGTTTTTTACAGACTGGACAAATTCCGCCAAGTTTTGTGCTCTCCTCTGGCGTAAGGCATATATTTCCAATTGTGGAAAGCTTTTGTCTAAATTTTTCTGCAGCAGCAATGTCTGGGACAAGCACGACATGATGGACTTTTCTTGTTTTATCACCTTTTTTATAGATAGTTGAAATTTCAACCGATAATAAAAATCTAACATTACTGCTATTGTCTTTTGGCTTAAAAACCATTGCCTGCAGGAACGAGTTTTTCTTTTATTTTATTAAACCAAGCTGGATGTGTAAAATCTCCAGTTGATATGAGATTTAAGCCTTTTTTCTGCACCCAAAGTGCAAGTTCTTCAAGATTGCAATTTAGTTGCACGTGGATATTTTGAATGTATATGTAAATCGGCATAAAAAGACATATTTTCTAGTGTTTTTTGGATTATCTTATATCATTTTAATAATTGTTTTTTATATCGATAGTGTATATTTGTCAAATGGATTTTTGGTGGCATGGGCAAGGAAGGGGAAATGTCTTAAGGGCAAAGGGGAGCTATTCATGTATTTAATAATATACTTTTAAAATTTAATTCTTATATTATGCTTAGGTAAAAAAATTGAAATATGAATATTTTTAATATAGAAAACCATTCTAATTTTTTAAGTAAAATAGCTGATTTTGTTATTGAAAAATCTGGTGGAAATCTATTTTTATCAAATTTTACTATTTTGCTTCCAAGCAGAAGAAGTTGCAATGAGCTAAAAAGGATTTTTTTGAAAAAGAGTGAGGGAGCAATTCTACTGCCAAAAATAAAGGCTATTGGTGATGTGGATTATGATGATTTGATATTAAAACAACTTAATTGCGGTGATTTTGATAAATTCAATGAATTTTTTAGTAATACTTCAAGGATAAAATATAAAATATTGTTAATTAAAGAATTGTTGAAATGGGCAAAATTAAGTAATAAAGAGTTGTTTAAAAATGCAAATATGGAACAGATTGCTAATTTGGCTTTGGAATTGGAAAAATTTTTAAATGAAGTTGTGAAATCTGGTTTAGATCTTGATAACCTTGATAAAATTGTGGATGATGAATATTCAAAACATTGGCAGGAAGTTTTAAATTTTTTGCAAAATTTTAGTAAAAAATGGAGTAAGTTTGTTGAAGAAAATAATGTTATTTCAATTTTATCTTTTAAGACGAAAATGATTGAGTTTAATGCTGGATTTTTTGAAAATAATCGTCCGACAAATCCGATAATTATTGCTGGAATTAATGGAAATGTCAAAGTGGTATCCGAATTGATTAAAAATTTGCTTAAATATGATAATTGCTATTATATTTTCAAGGGTTTGGATGAGGATTTAAACGATGAAGAATGGGAAAAGGTTGATATTTTTCATCCGCAATATTATTTTAAAAATTTGTTAAAACATGTTGGTTTTGAGCGAAATAAAGTAAAGAATATTAATGCGGATGAAAAAAACAATCTTGGCTTAATATTGAGTTATTCAATGCTTCCTTATTTTTATACTTATAAGTGGCAAGATAAACTTGGTCTCCAGAAAAGTGATTTAAAAAATATTTCAAAGATTGAATGCGATGGTGATTTTGAAGAATTGAACGTAATATCGTATATTTTGAAATATAATTATGAAATTAGTGAAAAAACGATGGCGGTGATTACTGCTGATGAGAATTTTGCAAATAGATTGGAAGTTAAACTTAAAAATTTTGGTTTGAAAGTCAATAATGCTTTTGGCAATAAAATATCAAGAACAGATTTCGTGAAGTATTTATTTTTGATTTTAGATGTTCTAAAAAGTGATTTTGAAACAATTGCTTTATTGTCTTTGCTAAAGCATAGATTTTCGTTGTTTGGATATGAAAAAAAAGAATTAAATAATTTAATCTTGAAGTTTGAAGATGATATTTTGAGGGGAGAGGGAAATATTGGTTTGAAAGGAATTTTAAAAAAAGTATCTCAAGATATAAAACTAAAAGTTTTTTTTGAAAAAATAGTAAATTTTCTTAAATTTGAGAACAATAAAATATTCACCAATATATTAAAAAATCATATAAAAATTGCTGAAAATATAGCCTCAAATGCTAATATTGATGGTTGTAATATTTTTTATAATAATGAATTCGGTGATGAAGTTCTGAATTTTTTTAATGATTTGATTGTTGAAAGTGAGGGATATGGTGAAATTAAAGACATAAATGAATACTCCTATTTGTTGGCTTATTTAATTGCTGAAAATTCATATACAGAAAAATATGCAATTCACCCAACAATTAGTATAATTTCGCCACAAGAAGCAAGATTGATAAATTATGACTTGGTAATTATTTCTGGCTTAAATGATGGATCTTTCCCACCTCATCTTTCAATGGATCCTTGGATGAGCAAATCCATGAGAAAAAATTTTGGGTTATCTGAAAAAGAAGAAATAATTGGAAGTTTTGCAAATGATTTTGTTGAGTTGTTAAGTAATAATGAGGTTGTTTTAACAAGATCACTAAAAGAAAGCGGAATTCCTACGGCAAAATCAAAATATTTGACAAGATTAGAAACTTTTCTGTCTTGTCAAGGTTTGAAAATACAAGAAAATATAGTTTGGAAAGAGGTTTTTAAAAAATTAAGTAGCATTGATGAAAAAAAATCAATAAATAGACCAAAGCCAACGCCTCCATTAAATGAAAGACCTAAAGAATTATATGCAACAAAAATTGAGAAACTAATAAAAAATCCTTATGATATTTATGTTGAAAAAGTATTAAAATTAAAGAGAAAAGAGAATTTTTATGAAAATAAAATTTTTGCAATTTTTGGAAAGGCAGTACATGAGGCGTTGGAAAATTATATAAAAAATTATGAAAATCTTGATAACAAAAGGTTATTTGAAACTTTGATTGATTTTGGAAAAGTTAGTTTTGAGAAGCATTTTGTTAATGATATTAGTAAGGAATTATTTTTCATAAGGTTTATCAATATTGCAAAATGGTTTATTAGGGAAGATGAAAAAATCAGGCAAGCAGGCTATAAAGTTTTTGCTGAAAGGGATGAAAAACATTATTTTGAAGATTTAGATTTCACTATTGCGGGGAAAATAGACAGACTTGAAGAAAATCAAACCGGAATTAATATTGTTGATTATAAAACAGGAACGGCTCCAACCGAAATGGAAGTGAAAACTGGCAAAAAACCACAATTGTCAATAGAAGCTGTAATTTTAAATAATCAAGGTAAAAATGTTGAAAATTTAGTTTATTGGATTATTAAAGGCAAAAATAGCGATGAAATAAGAAATATAAAAGTCGATACCAATGAATTAATTATAAAAGCTGAAAGTGGTTTAAAAAATTTAATAACTCACTTCAACGAATTTGAGCATTCATATATTGCAACTTGCTATGAGCTAAATAACAGGCAGTATTCTAGTGATTATAAGCATTTAAGCAGAGTTGAGGAATGGGGATATTTATAATTTTTATTGATTTTATTCAAAATAAAGCAACTGCAAACCATCAAAACTAAACCATCAATTTTAAAGCAATTTATTGACTTTAAATTAAATATTACTACAATCTTATAAAACAAAAAGTATATATTTTATGTTAAATATTGAGAAGCCCTCAAATAGTTTTTTACAAAACTATAAATTGACTGTGATTATTTTATTGTCAGTTTGTCTTGGTTTGTTAACTGGAAGCTTGCTGGGCGAAAAAGCAAAAATATTTTTGCCGTTTGGAGAAATTTTTGTTAATTTAACTTTTACTTTTATTACGCCAATGATTTTCTTTAGTGTATCATCAGCCGTTGCTAATGTTTTAAGTTTAAACAGTATAAAAAGAACGATAGCTACATCAATTTTGGTTTTTCTATTTATGTCTTTTGTTTCTACTTTGTATATGATAATAGCAGTAAAAATTTTTCCAATACCGAATATTTCATTGCTTCAAGATTCCCTAGTGGATACAGCTCAGGAAGTTAATATAATTAATAATTTTGCAAAGATCTTTACATCTTCGGATTTTGGAAATATGCTCTCAAAGTCGGCAATTTTACCTTTGGTTATTTTTTCAATATTATTTGGTATAGCAACAAAATTAGTTGGACAAAAAGGTGATGCTGTTAGAAGAAGTTTAAACAATTACAATATTGTTATGTTTAAAATGATTAATTTTTTAATGTATTATGCACCGATTGGATTGTTTGCTTATTTTGCAGCATTAAGCGGTACATCTCACAATATAATCAACTCAATTGAAAAAGTGAGTATAAATTTTTATATATCCTCAATTATATTTGGAATTATTTTCTATGTTTCTCTAGCATATATTTCTGCAGGTGCTGATGGTATAAAAGCTTTGAAATTTTTAGCTGTTCCTTCTGTTGTGGCCTTTGCAACAAGAAGTAGTCTAGCTACATTGCCAATAAATTTTGAGGCTGGGCATAATATCAATATTCCAAAAAGTGTTTCTAATATAAGCTTATCACTGGGATCAATAATACATTTAGATGGTTCTTCTCTTTCAGTTGTGTTGAAAATTATGGTTTTATTGTCTATGTTTGGTTTGGATTCCACAGGAACTTTATTTTATGCAAAAATATTTTTAATATCAGTATTTATATGTTTTTTAACGTCGGGCGTTCAAGGAAGCGGACCAATTTTGGATATAACAATTATAGCATTTTTTGGTTTTCCAGCTGAGGCATTGCCAGTTTTAATAGCTTTGCACTATTTGATAGATCCAGTTATAACATTATTAAATGTGGTAGGAAATATAGTTGGAACAATGCTAATTGCAAGATTAGTGAAAGGAAAATATTGGATTTATAGAAAAGATTTGGAAGAAGATCCAATTCTGAGAATTTATAAATAATATAATGAGGTAATTATACGATGAAACAACAATTAAGAAAAAAACTTGCGGTTAATTTAAAGGGAATATTTAGCAGCAACGATATGATGAAAATAATGCCGAATATGCTAATGTCAGAATATTGGCCTGCTCCTGATGCCAATTCCGATTTTGCTTTTATAAGAAGCTCAAGACAGCCTTATATTGCACCTTTTTTTAATCTAACAATGAATAATATAAAATTGCAGCAATCTTGTTTAAATATCGTTTCATTTAGTGCTGATTTAGATGAAACAATTGCAAATGTCAGTGAAGGCTTGGTGGCGAAAAACGAAGAAACTAAAACGACCATGCTTTCAATATTGGCATCTTTAGTTTTGAGAACACAAGCTATAGAAGCAATGTTTGAAAGGAAAGAAATAACCAAAAATGAATATTTGTCTTTAAAAAATGAAACTGAATTAGCCTCTAAAAATTTTGTATCAAAACTTAATGATGAAATAATTATCAACTTTATAGAAAACTTAAATAACAATTCTGAAAGTAGTGATTCAATAGCGAGCAAAAATAATGAATTTTCGCAAATAATTTTTACATCAGAAATGAGAAATGGAAGTCAGATAATTCAGCAAATGTTAAAAAAATATATTCAATTAAAACCTGGAAATACGAGGAAATTATTTGATAGAAAGTCTTTTAATTTTCAAGGTGAAAATTTAGCTGGGTTTCTTGTGGAAGGTAATTTCCGTGATTTTATTAGAGAAAATATGCCAGATGATGTTGTTGTAAGTTTTTTGACAACGACTGAATTAAAACTTAAAAGATATTATGAGGTGGAGCAAAATTCTACAAACAGGGAAAAGATGCGTTTTGAGCAAGTATCATTAAAAGATGTGGCATGCAAAGTTGATCTTGACGAAAGGATTAACTCATCAGTATTAACGCATGGCATAGCTAATTTTTTAAAAATACGAGAGAGAAATCCAGATAGTCCAGAAGGAGAACAAGCTGCTCTTTTAGTTGTTGATTTATTTGATAAATTAAATAAACATATTGAAAAATTATTACAAGAACCAGACCAGACTGAAAGAGAAAAAGGATTTGAAGAAATAAACTACATATTGAATGATGTAATAAGAATAGGTAAAAGTTATACAACTGTTGCTGATTTTTTACAAAATTTTAAAGTAAAAGATAAGACGCAAAATAAAATTCTTGAAACTAGTTGCCAAAATTTAAAATTTGGTAAAAATGGCATAAAATTATACACCCTTGAAGAAATGTATAACACAGTAAGAAGAGATCCAGAAAAATTCGATCCAAAGACTATTGAAAAAATATTCTTAGAATCAATGGAAGTTAGTCATGAAAACTTTCCAATCCTTCATAAATACTTATCGCAAAAAACCGATCAATCAGCAAAAGTAAAATTACCTCATGTAATTAATAAACGCTTTGTAATTAATGAACTCACAAAAAGGAGAGGTCTTTTTGGACTTGGCAAAAGACTTTGCGATCAAAAAATGTCAACTAAAGAAGCAAAAGCAATAAAAAGAGTATTAACAGAAAGCGAATTTGATGATATAGAAATTTATGAAATACTTTTAAAAAATGCAAAAAATAATAGTGAGCGTGTAGGTGTTATAAAAAGGGCATCAAAATTAAATAAGTTTAATTCAAGCACTGTATGTTCAAAGTTTTTGAGAAATATAGTATTGGATAACAAGATTTCAAATAATGACAAAAAAGAATTATTGGGATTGTTAAAGAAAGAACCAATTATAGAATTACTTAAATCTTTATCAAATAAGGAACTAGCAAATCTTTTGAATAATGTTGAGCTTTCTTCAAAAATTTCAGATATTCCGCCAGCTTTACAATATGTCGCAAATGAAAGAGCTGATAAAAAAATTGGGTTTTTCTCTAGAAAAACAGTTTTACAAAGTTTAGATAATAAGGTCAAGAGTATTTTTTCAAAAAGAGAAGCTAAAGGAGAAAAAATAGAAGAAAAAGCTCCTCAAGAACAACAGAAAAAATCAAAACAACAAAAACAAACTTCACAATCTGGATTTATTAGCTTTAAAGAGACAACACCTAAAAAAACACAGGAAGAGATAAGGATGTTGGTTGGAGATATAATATCAAGCGATGTATCTGTTCCGCCAATAACAGATTTTATAGAGAAGTGCCCTAATTTTGAAAATCAAGCTATACTGATTGCCAGAAGAACTAAAATATCTAAAAACCAATTAGAAAATTTGTTTAATCAAATATCAGACAAAGAAGATGCAGGAAGACGGTTGTTAATAGCGGCTTTAGGTAATCCTGCAGTTAACAAGGAAAAGGATGTTTTAGAGTTTGTTATTGAAAAAACTCGAAAATACGAAGATGCAGCTGTGTGGGAAAAAGCGATTAAACGTATTGAAACGAAAGAAATCAGTGATGAAAGAGCATTGTCAAGAAGCCTCCTTATTAGTGTACATGGATAATTTAAAGGTTTAATATGCAGCAAGAAAACTTTGACAATTTATCTGATAGAATACAGAAAGAATTTGAGTTTAACGAAAATTCTAAAGATTTTATTGCATTCTTCAGGCCATTTATGGTTAAGGTTTTGGCAAGTATTATTTTTTCAACAAAAATCTCTGAGAATACTAAAATTAAAGTTTTTAATATAATTAGTAAGAGCGGGAAAGTTCTAAACTATTTTTTAGAATCTTTAGATGAAAAAGAACTATTATTTATTTTGAATAATATTGAATTATCGGAATTATTGTTTGAAAATTTGGATCAGAAAAGCAAGGAAATATTGCACTTAAAACTAAATAAACAAATAGGTATTTTCCCCAAAATATTATTATTAGATCAAGTACCGGCTAAGCTTCAAAAAATTATAAAAGATTGGAACATAAATTTAAGTCAAAAGAGAGAGATAGACAATACAACGGTTAGGCAGAGTTATTCTGATGCTAACTTTGAAGAAGCTGGAAAATTAAAAGTTATTCAAACAAAAACAACAAGAGTTATTCAAGAAGAAAACCTTAGTAATATAAAACAATTATTAAATAATATTGATCTTTCAAGCGAAGTTGTGGAGTTATTAAATCAAACCTCCGCACAAAAAGATCAGTTTTTAATTCTTGCCAATAAAGCGAATATTAGTTTGGATCAACTAAAAAAAATGGAGTCTTTATTAGACAAAGAACATGATAAAAGAGCTTTATTAACCAATGCTCTTTTAAATCCTTTTATAAAAAATAATATGGAGGCCTTAAAATACATTATTCAGCAGGCTCATAACAACAGTGATTTTGAGCTTTGGTCTAATGCTATGGATGAATTAGATATTCTTAAAGAAAAAATTCCAGAAGTAGAAGAGGATTCTTTTGTTGCTAGATTGAGAAAAAATAGGTAAAAATAACTTTATTTGTAATATTACTTATTCTCCAGCATTTTTATTGTGGCCTCTATTTGTTATTTTGAATATCATAGTCTTTCTTTTATATCTTGATTTTTAATATAAAATTAATTACTTTTTTAAAAGATAAGGATGTATTATAAATTATCAATTATGAATAAAGCAGTAATTAAATCAGTGGTCGTCAATCAAACAAATATTCTATCAATAAAAGAATAACGATTTTATAATTTATTTAATACTAATACAAAACAAACTATGTTTAAATTACCTAAAAAATACAATTTCGCTGAGAGCGAGAAAAAATGGCAGCAATATTGGCAAGACAATAAAATTTTTAAATTTGATTGGAGTGATACAAAAAGAGAAAATATTTATTCAATAGACACGCCACCTCCGCATGTTTCCGGCACATTGCATATGGGGCATATTTTTGGCTATACGCAAATGGATGTTATCGCAAGATTTTGGAGAATGTTTGGAAAAAATGTTTTTTATCCTTTTGGATTTGATGACAACGGGCTTCCATCGGAAAGATATGTTGAAAAAAAACTTGGAATAAAAAGCAAATCAATGGATAGACAAGAGTTCGTAAAAGTTTGCGACAAGGAAATTAGAGATGCTGAGCTTTATATGAAAAACAATACCATTGAAGCAAACTATTCTTTTGATTTTGACGAAGAATATAGGACTATTTCTCCAACAGCTAGAAAAGTTTCTCAAATGTCTTTTCTTGATTTATATAATAAAGGAATTCTTGAAAGGGAGGAAGAGCCTGTAATTTGGGATGTTGTGGATCAAACAGCTTTAGCGCAAACAGAGGCAGAAGACAAGGAAGCTGAAAGTCAAATGAATTATATAAAGTTTGAAATAATAAGCAACGGCAAAAAAGAACCATTGGAGGTTATGACAACTCGTCCCGAACTTCTTCCGGCTTGCGTTGCTATTTTTGCTCATCCTAGTGATTTTGAAAAATATCAAGGCAAAAAAGTTATAACCCCGCTTGGTGTTGAAGTTCCAATATTGTTTGACGAAAGTGTGGATAAAGAAAAAGGAACTGGCGTTATGATGTGCTGCACGTTTGGTGATAATGCAGACGTTGAAAAATATAAAAAATATAAGCTTCCTCTAAAAATGATTATAAACGAAAAAGGCTGTTTATATTTTCATAATGTTCCAGAAATTGCTGATAAATATAAAAGTAGATTGGATGGTTTATTTACAACGAAAGCTAGAGAAGAAATTTTGAATATTCTTCAAGAAGAGGGAAAAATTGTAAAGCCAGCTGAAAAAATTATTCATACGGTAAAAATTGGCGAAAGGTCTAAGAGTCTGCTTGAAATAATAGTTAAAAAGCAATGGAATATTAGAGTTCTTGACATTAAGGATGAACTTCACAAAAAGGCTAGTGAGGTTAAATGGCATCCATCTTGGATGGAAGGCAGAATTCATAGTTGGATTGATGGTTTAAATTGGAATTGGTGCATATCAAGACAAAGATTTTTTGGCGTTCCTATTCCTTGCTGGTATTCAAAAAGAAAAGGTGAAGAGGGAAAAGTAATTTTGCCGAAAGTTAACCAATTGCCGATAGATCCTACTGTTGATTTACCGGAAGGTTATTCTAGAGATGAAATAATTGGCGAAACTGATGTTTTTGATACTTGGATGACATCATCTGTAAGCCCGCAGCTTTCAACTCAAGGCTTTAGAGAAGATTATTGTTGCGATAAAAATAGGTTTAAGGTGCTGGATATTCCTTTTGATTTAAGACCTCAGGGGCATGATATTATAAGAACTTGGGCTTTTTGCACGCTTGTAAAATCATATTATCATGAAAATAAAATTCCATGGAAAAACATTTTTATTAATGGATTTGCGCTTGCAAGCGATGGAACAAAAATGTCAAAATCAGCGGGAAACGGTGTTGACCCAATAAAATCAATTAGAGAATTTGGAGCCGACGCGGTAAGATATTGGGCTTCAAATGGAGCAACAGGAGTTGATACAAATTATTCGGTTGATATTATTAAAAACGGCCAGAAATTAATCACAAAATTATTTAACAGTGCAAAATTTGCAGAAATGAATTTTGAAAATCTTGTTGGAAAAACTAGCACCGCTAAATATGATATTGAAAATGGCTTAATTTTTGAAACTATTGATAAATGGCTAATTTCAAAATTATATTCTTTAATTGAAAAAACCACAAGAAACTTTGAAAATTATGAATACAGCAAAGCGCTTGAAGCAACAGAAAATTTCTTTTGGAGTGATTTTTGCGATAATTATTTGGAAATTGTAAAAGTTAGGTGCTACGGCGCTGGCGGCTTAAAATATCAAAATATTGAATTATCAAAAGAGGAAAAACAGAAAATTGATGCAGCGCAACAAAGTGCAATTAGAACAATTTATTATGTATTTAATGTTGTTTTAAAATTGTTCGCACCATTTATGCCGGCGATTTGTGATGAAATATATTCTTGCTTATATGAAGAAGAATTTAATAAAACAAAATCAATTTCTTCAAGGGGCAATTGGCCGAAAATTGATGATTTTATTGAAAATAAAGAGACTGAAGAGGTTGGAAAGGTTATATTGGAAACAATTGCAAATGTAAGAAAAGAAAAGTCTGAGAAAAATATTTCAATTAAAGAAATTGTTGGTGAAGTAAAAATTCAAAGCACGATTAATGATAAAATCAAAAATGATTGTGGTTTGATTGAAGATTTGAAAAATGTTTGTAATGTTGAAGAAGTAAGATTTATATAATGTTTAAATGAATAGTCTTATCTATTGTAATTTCTTTTTCTTGACAGCTTATATTATATGGTATATAATGAAACTTGCGATTGGAATTAACATAAATTAGAAGTTGTTGGTTATTAATATTGGGCTATTAGAATTTTTGGTAATAAATACTTTTGATAAAATAAACAATTATTTTATTGTATTGTTTAATATGGTATTATTTAACTGCGTTCTGAGTTCTTTTGAGTTTTGCAAGAAAAATAAAAACAATCCTGTTATTCCTACAAAAATATAAAATAAAGGTATTTATGAAAAAACAAATCTATTTGCTTATATCTTTTACAATTTTAATTTTATTATATGCTAATTCATCTTTTGCCCTCACTCCAGAAGAGCAAGCCTCTCAGCGACAACTCATCATTCAGCAGCAACAAGAACAGCAAAGGTTGCAAGAACAGAACCAACAGCGAATAGATGAAGCCGAGAGAATTCGTAAAACTAGAATTGGAATTGATGGTGGTGTTGATGACGATGGTTTGTTTGATAAAAATGGAAATGCTTTGAATAAAGATGGAACTTGTAAGTATGAGTTTAAATTGATAAAAATTAGTGGGGAGAATGTATTTTCAGTTAAAACGCTAAAAGACAAAGTTTTAGGAAAATATTTGAGAATGTGTATTAATAAGCATAATATTCAAGCAATTCAAAATGATTTGATGAAGTTTTATATTGATAATGGTTATAGCAATGCAAGAATTTATTTTGATTTTAATAGAGTTGAAAATTTTGAAGATTTAAAGAAGGGAGTTTTTAACATTATTATAGAGGAAGGCAAGGTTAAAAATATTGAGCTAAATGATGTAAGATATATTAACAAACTAAATAATAAAATTGAAAAAGCAAAAGCTAGAGGCGATAGTGATGATAAAATTGCGGAAATAAAAGAATCTTCGTTTCATAAATTTAGGAATAATCTGCAAACATTTTTTGCTTTTCCATTTTTAAAAGGTAAAGAGTTTAATCTAAGAGATTATGAACAAGGGCTAGACCAAATAAACAGGCTGCAAAGTAATAGTGCTACGATGGATATAAGAGCGTCTGATAGTGTGGATAAGACTTTTGAAAATACAAAAAAAGATGAGAAAAATAACTCATTAGCGACATTTAAGGTAGAAACTTCAGAGAATGTTGGTTATTCGGATATAGTTATAACAAACAATAATTCTTTTCCAATATCTTTAAATGCTGGAGCTGAAAATAGTGGAAATAAATCTACTGGTGAAAGAAATGCTTATATAGGAACTAATATAGATAATTTATTATCAATAAATGACAATCTATATTTAAAATATACTCAAGATTTAGATTGGGAAAATAATAAAAGATATAATAAGGCGTTTTATAGCAGTTTTTCTGTTCCATTTGGCTATTGGACATTTAGCAGTAGTTTGAATTATTCAAAGTATTTAACAACGGTTGAGGGATATGCCACTTCGTTTCATACAAGCGGTAATACATTAACTCAAACTTATAATATAGATAGGGTAATGTTTAGAAGGCAACTTTTTAAAATTAATACAGGTGCAGAATTAACCATTAGAGATACTGAAAGCTGGATTAGAGATTATAAAAGCGAAACAGGAAGCAGAAAAAGCACTAATATGAATTTCTATGTCAATAATATAATATATACCAAGCTGGGAACAATAATTATAAAACCAAGCTATCAAAAGGGTTTGGATTGGTTTAATTCAAAAAAAGATGAACCACATTCAACAATGCTAAATACAGAACCGAGATTACAATATGATTTAGTTAAATTGTATGCTTATTATAATACAAGAATTAATTTGCCTTTACTAACAAAAACTCAAGTAATAGATAGAACTACCAATCAATTGGTTATGCAGGAGATAAAAAGGAAAGTGAGAGATAAAGACACTGGTGAAGAAAGAGAAGTTGTGGAACAAGTTCCATATAAAGTTAGAAATAAACTTAATCTTAACTACACATTATCATTTGATAGCCAATATAGCTGGAATACCCTTTACGGAACCGATCAAATGGCAGTTGGCGGACAATGGAGTGTTAGAGGTTTTAAAGAGAACACTATAAGTGGAGATAATGGTTATAATATTAGAAATGATTTAAGAGTTAATCTTCAACAACTATTTCCAAATTGTATACTCAACACAGAGCCTATGAAATGGGGCAATAAAATAAAGAATAAAGTTTATAATTTATCTATTAATGATGCTTTGAGTAGAACATACCTATCATTATTTTATGATTACGGATTTATAAAGGATAAATATGGCGATAGCAGCGATGTTGAATACAATTCAAAGCATGGCTATATGGCGGGAACTGGATTAGCTTTAAATTATTATGGAAAATACCTTGATTGGTCTTTAACTTATGCAAAGGCATTGCATAGCCCGAATTATTTAGAGAGTAGAGATGCCGCAAAAAAAGAAGGGCACAGCTTATATTGGAGAGCTGGAGTAAAATTTTAAGATAGACAAATAAAAAAAATATTATAGTGTCAAGCTGTTTAATGTTGCTTTGTATTAATGCAGTTTGTAATTGATAAGGATATAAAACAAATAACCGAAGAGGATTTGGAAAATCTTGTTAAAAATAAAAGGCAAGAAGACAGTTTCCTTGATTTCAAAAGAAGTCCCTATGGAAGAACAGATACCGATAAGAAAGAATTATTAAAAGATGTTTCGGCCTTTGCAAATGCTAGCGGCGGTGAAATTATAATAGGCATAAGTGAGGATAATTACAGCCAAGCAAGAGAGTTATGCGGTTTTTTGTCAAATAATATAGCAATTGAAAAAAATAGAATTGAGCAGATAATAATTAATGGTTTGGAGCCAAAGCTTGACACATTTAAAGTGAGGTATATTAATTTAAAAAACAATAGATATGCAATTATTATTAGAATTGAGCACAGTCCTCTTTTTCCTCATATGGTTTCGTTTCAAAGATTTAATAAATTCTATATGAGAAAATCTGATAAAAATTTATTATTGGATGTTTATGAATTAAGAAATTTGTTTTTAAAGTCGGAGAATTTTATGCAAGAAATTAGACAATACAATCAAACAAAAATTAATAATGCGTTGAATAATGATACGGTTTTACCAACGATAAATGCCCCTAAAGTTTTAATAAATTTTATTCCGTTTGATGCTTTTACAAGGCAAACTTTTTTAGATTTGGCAAAATCTGGAGTTAAAATAAATTTTCCAGAACAGAGAATTAATTTTGACGGATTGGTAGCCTATCAAATGAATGATAGAGGAATAAATACATATTGCCAATTGCATAGGAATGGAATTGTAGAATTTTTGTCATCAAGCAATAAGATGTTTGATGAAATACAAAATCCATTTTCAGTAATTCCAAATATAATAGAAACTAAATTAAAAGTTATTTATGGCGGAAAAAGCGGATATGAATATTATTTAATAAGAAAATCTATGGAATTTTTAAAAATTTTGAAAAATTTTAAAGTCCAGCCGCCAATTTATATTTTTGTATCATTGGTTGGGGCAAAAGGTTATAGAATTTTATACGAAAACACAAGCGGTGAAAAGAAGATAACAAACGCTATTGATAGGAATATTGTAAGTATTCCGGAGCTTGAGTTAAAAGATTATAATATTGATCTCAAAAAACATATAAGATTTATTTTTGATATGATATGGAATGCTTGCGGTGAAAAACAATCAATCAACTTCAATAAAAATGGCGATTGGAGTGGCGAAAGCGTTTAGTGGAGCTGCAAAATATTTAATATCCTTATGAATGTCATATTTTGAAATATTTTAATTCTTTACTTTTTGAAAATAACCCTTAATAATACTAAACAGTTTTGGGAGCAACTATTTAAATTTATGGAAAGAAAATTATTTGGAACTGACGGCATTAGGGGAAGGGCAAACCAATTCCCGTTGACTGTTGATATGATTAGTAGAATTGGCATGGCTATTGGTGCCGTGCTTAAGAGAGAAGGGCATAGAAATAATATTGTTATTGGCAAAGATACAAGGCTTTCTGGCTATATGATAGAAGATGCTTTGGCTGCCGGTTTAAATGCTGTCGGCATAGATGTTTTACTTTTAGGTCCTATTTCAACACCTGGCGTTGCTATGTTAACTAGAACAATGAAATGCGATATTGGCGTTATGATTTCCGCTTCTCATAATCCATTTTATGATAATGGCATTAAATTATTTGACGCTAATGGCATTAAATTTCCCGATGATATAGAGAAAAAAATTGAAGATTGTCTAGCTTGCGATTGCTTCACAAATTTTATGGCCGAAGACGATAAATTAGGAAAAAGAACTGTTTCCGAACATTCATTGTATCAGCAAAGATATATACAATTTTTGAAAAATACTTTTCCAAGGGAATTATCTTTAGAGGGCTTGAAAATTGGTCTTGATTGTGCTAATGGCGCAAGCTATAAAATTACTCCTACGGTTTTTGAAGAATTGGGCGCTGAGTTATATCTAATAGGCAATCAGCCTAATGGAGTCAATATTAATAAAGAATGTGGTTCAACTGACATAAAAAAATTGCAGAAGTTGGTTGTTGAAAAACAATGCGATATTGGAATTGCGCTTGATGGAGATGCTGATAGAATTATTATAGTTGATGAAAAAGGCCAAGAAATTGACGGTGATAAAATTATAGCCTTAATTGCTAAAAAAATGTTAGACGAGCAGACGCTTGTCGGAAATACAGTCGTTTTAACGCAAATGTCAAACTTAGGGCTTGAAAATTATTTAAAATCATTTGGCCTCGATGTAATCAGAACAAAAGTAGGCGATAGATATGTCGCTGAAAAAATGCGAGAGGGCGGTTTTAATTTGGGTGGAGAGCAATCCGGACATATTATTTTGGGCGATTATTCAACAACCGGCGATGGAACCCTTGTTGCTTTGCAGGTATTGAGCATTATGGCTTTGCAGAGAGGAAAAAAAGTTAGTGAGATAACTAATTTATATAAATCTGTTCCGCAGCTGATGGAAAATGTTGAGTATAACAAAGAAAAAAGCAATCCATTGGAAGAGCAGACAGTTAAAAACATAATTGCAAAATCGGAGGAAAAATTAAAAGGAAACGGCAGGCTTTTAATTAGAAAATCCGGAACTCAACCGCTAATAAGAGTTATGGTTGAAAGCACTAATAGTGATTTAATGAAAGATATTGTAAAAGACATAGTAAAAGAAATAAAAAAATATGTGTGATTTAAAAAGTCTTGATAAAATTGGACTTATTGCTGGAAGCGGCAACTTGCCTTTATTAATTTTGGAAGAGTGCAAAAAAAAAGGCATTGAGCCTTATGTGATTTTAATTAAGGATTTTGCTAAGGAAGAGGACTATAGCCATTTAAATCATATCGTTATTAACTTTGGAGATGTTGGAAAAGGATTATCCTTTTTTAAAAAGAATAAAATTAGATATATTGTTTTTGCTGGTGCAGTAAAAAAGCCAGATTTAAAAACAATATGGCCGGATTTAAAAGGCTTCTCACTGTTGTTTAAGCTATTGAAATGCAAGATTTTTGGCGACAATACGGTCTTGCAGACTGTAATTGATTTTCTTGAAAAAGAAAAATTTGAAGTCATTCCTGTCAATAAAATCTTAGACAATGTCAAAATCCCATTTGGAAAAGTTGGAAAAGTTAATTTGTCTAACAACGATTACCGAAGAGATATTGATTTGGGTATAAAACTTTTAAAGCACATAAGTGATTTTGATATCGGCCAATCGGTTGTAATTCAAAACGGCATGGTTATTGGCATTGAATGCATTGAAGGGACACAAGAATTAATTAATAGGTGCGGACAAATAAAATACAATACCGGAAGGAAGCCTGTACTTGTAAAAATAAAAAAAACAAACCAAACAACAAAGGCAGATTTACCATCTATTGGTGAGGATACCATAAAACAGATTAAGGCAGCAGGTTTTGCTGGCATTGCGGTGGATTTCGAGAATACGCTTGTTCTTAATAAGAATGAAACTATTAAATTGGCCGACAAAAATGGGTTGTTTATTTTTGGAATAAAGACAGATGAAAATTAAAGTTGGATTTTGTTAGGGGCGATGGTAAATTTCTTTATCTTTTAATTTTTTTGATTTATAACTTATGGTTTTTATAGCTAATCCTGTTAACTCTTATCTAGTAGCTTCCTGACATTCTACTCCTTGAAGGTATAAAAAGGAGCTACTGCATAAGAGTTAACTAAATAATATATTTTATATTAAAATCTGATTTTAATATCTATAATAATTATAATATTATTTTACTTTAATCTTGCCAATCAACCAATCCAATCTCTTTAACTTATCTCCTTCATCATATTTAATTCTATTAGTTTTAATTAAATAATCTGTGATATCTCTTAATCTAATTATATCATCATTGTTTTTTAATCTATTATTGGTAAAGTATTCAATAATATCTTTTTTTACTTTGAATAATTTTAAATTAATTAATTGATTTTCATCTATTTTTTCTTGGAGTATTTTATTTCTATCCAATTTCTTTAGTTTATCAATTAGTTTTTCCATTTTAGACCTCTTTTTTTAATTAATAAAAATCGCACAATCAAAAGAAAGTGCGGAGGTTAAAACAACTGACAAGTTCAGCCCTTACAGCCTTTTAGACTACAAAGTAATCTATTATAACCGCAAGCCTCCGCCATGTCTATTATAAAATAGATACAACAAAAGCCTGCAGACTAAATTAAAACTTGTTTTGGTGTTTTAAGCCATCACTTTGCCCGTAGGCAGTTTAACTATTATACATTTGAATTTACTTGTCAATAAAAATAGTTAAAAATAAAATTATTATTAATTAATTTTTTTCGTAATTATTTTTAACCAGCTCATTCAACAGTCTAACACCAAAGCCGCTTCCATATTTATTAGTTAAAAACCCTTCTTGTGCTAAATATGCTGTAGCTGCTATATCTAAATGAGCCCATTTTGAATGCTTATTTATAAATCTCTGCAGGAATTGGGCGGCCGTTATAGCTCCGCCGTCCCTTGTTTTTCCAGTATTTCTAACATCTGCAAAATCCGAATCTATTTGCTTATCATAAAAACCGCCAAGGTCTGATAATGGCATTCTCCACAAGGTTTCTCCAACTTCTTCTCCAGCTTTTTTTAATTCGTTTGCCAAGTCATCGTTATTTGTAAAAAGTCCAGCGTATTTTTCGCCAAGCGCTACGCAAATTGCGCCTGTTAATGTAGCGAGATCAATAACTATTTTTGGATTGAATTTGCTTACTGCGTAATATAAAGCATCGGCTAAAATCATTCTTCCTTCTGCATCGGTATTCATAATTTCAATGGTTTGGCCGGACATTGAGGTAATAATGTCTCCAACTTTCATTGATTTTCCAGATGGAACATTTTCAACTAGTGAAAGAACTCCAATGGCGTTAACTTTGGCTTTTCTCATTGCTAATAGTCTGATTAAACCTGCGACAACTGCTGAGCCAGACATGTCGCATTTCATTGTATCCATAGCGTTGGATGGTTTTAGTGAAAGTCCGCCGCTGTCAAATGTTACGCCTTTTCCAACAAATGCTAAAGGGGCTTCTTTGCTTTTTGGATCTCCTTCCCATTTTAAAATAACTAGATGAGATTCTTGTTCGCTGCCTTGTCCAACTGCCAGCATGCTTTTCATGCCAAGTTTTTGCATTTCTTTTTCTTTTAATATTTCAATTTTAACGCCAAATTTTTTCATCTCTTTGCAGGCTTCTGCGCAGCTTTCTGGATAAACTATGTTGGCTGGCTCGTTAATTAAGTCTCTGCAAAAAAATATATTTTGTTTGATTATTTCGTTTTCATTATGCTTTGATTGCAATACTCTGGCGTTTGTTGAAATAAAAGTCGCTTCTTCAATTTTGTTTTCTTTTGCTTTTAATTTTTCGCCTGTGAAATATTTGTTAAAATTATATTCGGCCATTGAAAAACCAAAAATCAAGCTTGAATATAATGAAACAGCATTGCCGTGTGAAAAATCTGAGCTATATTTTATATCGCCATTTTTTTCAAGCATAATATTGAACAAAAAGCTTAAGTTCTTTAGCTTGCTGGAGTTGAGATGTTTAAATGTTTTAAATCCGATTTCTTCTGCTTTTATTTTGTCAAATTCTTCTTCTTTTCCTAATCCAATCAAAATTAATTTGTTAAAATTTCCCAATCTTGAGCCAACTATGCATGTTTCAAGAGTTTTTCCTTTGAAATCAAATTCGTAAATTGATTGTTGAATTGGGCATTCACCGTATTCGCAATTGTAAGTTTTAATGCTTTTTAAAAATGCTTCAACATTTTCTTCAGTAAGAAACATAACTAAATTTAATGTTTTAACTTCTTTTATGTTTGTGAAAGTTTCAAATGATATTTTCATGTTTATTCTTTTTTTAAGTTGATAATTCTTGTTTCTGATAATACATCTTGTAAAAATGCCCTGTCTTTTCTAAAAAAATAAAGCAGATATCCAACGCCATATATTGTATTATTTAATATTGTTGCAATATACCTTATAAAAGCATTTAATGGATTAATCCTTGCTTTTCTTGTGTGAACCACCATTATTTTAAAGACTTGATTTCCTATAGTTGCTTGTTTTTTTGATGATAAAAAAATCATAAAATACAATGAAGAAGTGGTTAATATTATCAAATAAACCCTTGAAAATACTTTTTTGTCTAAAATTTTCTCAACGGTCATTTTTTCATCTTCTGTTCCCTGATTTTCTACGGCAGCTTCATTTTTATAAATATCAGTATCCATACCGTAATATTTAGCTATTCCCAAAAATAAATTGCATACAATAATAATTATTAATCCATCAACAACAAAACTAAGCAATCTTTTTATTGGGCTTGCGTAAGTTTTCTCAACCTCTTTTGTTTCTAATATAAATCTTTTTATTTTATCCATATTTTTATTTTTCCATTTTTAACAAACTTTTAACATAATTTTCTGCTTTAAATTCTTGTAAATCATCAATTCCTTCACCAATTCCAATTGCATAAACCGGTTTTTTAAATTCCTCAGCTATAGAAATAAGAATTCCGCCTTTTGCTGTTCCATCCATTTTATTCATAATTAAACCAGATATATTGACTGTTTTATTAAAGAGTTCAACTTGCTTTTTTGCATTTTGTCCTATAGTTGCGTCTAATACTAAAACTACATCATCAATACCCTTATTATCAAGTTTCTTTATAACTCTTTCTATTTTTTGAAGCTCTTGCATTAAATTAACATTATTTTGCATTCTTCCTGCCGTATCTATCAAAAGAACATCATAATTTTCTTTTTTGGCTTTTTCTAATGCCTTGTAAGCTATGGCTGATGGATCCGTTCCTTCTTTTTCCGCTTGCACCATTTCAACCCCCGAATTTTCGCTCCACTTTTCCAATTGCTCCACAGCCCCAGCCCTAAAAGTATCGCAGGCGCTTATTAAAACTTTTTTTCCTTCGGATTTTAATTTTTTTGCAATCTTACCAATAACCGTTGTTTTTCCAACACCATTTACACCTACAAACATTATAATATGCGGTTTTCTTTGTGGATTAATATCTAATTTTTTTTCTGTTCCATGTAAAAATTCCATCAAGTGTTTAAAAATTAAATTTTTTATATCGTCGCTGCTTACAGTTTTTGTATATTTATTTTTTTTAACTTCATTCAAAATTTTATTTGTAATGTTAATGCCTAAATCGCTGGTTATTAATAGCTCTTCTAGTTCATCCAATAAATTATCATCAATTTTTTTGCCGGTAAAAATACTAAATAATCCCGTTGAGATTTTGTTCGCTGTTTTGTCTAATTTGTTTTCTATATTTGAATTCTTGAATATTGACATCTCAAATTATTTTATTTCTTGGTTATAATTATTAAGAATTCATTTTAAAAAGCAATTTAAAAATTCACATAATATTTGAAATCTTTTATTTTTTTTGGTATAATAACGTTTGAAAAATAATAAAGTTTTATAGATAATGGAATTGCAGGAAGGTAATATCTTAATACTTAGCGGCCATCAAGAAGCATTTAAAGTAATTTTTTTAGATAATAGTGGAAAAGAGATAGTGGATTGCGAAGAAATACCACGGTTATTTTCTAGAAGTGTAGAAGATGGATATAGAGCAAAGGAAATGAAGCTCAAAAATCCAGATGGAACTTTAAAATTTCCAACAAACGATGAAATTCTTATATGCAGGAAAGATAAAGTTTTTTACAATCATTTTACTAATACCTTAACTTTAGGAGGTATTTGTCGAATAATGATGGCAGCATATCAGGGAGCTTTAAGGGATGAAAATAGGCAAATAGTTGAACCTTATTTATGTTTGGGAGTAATTGCTATTATACAAGACATTTCAACTGGAAATGTTATATTGGCATTAAGAAAAAACAGTCCAAAAGAACATTTTGTAGTGGCTGGATATTTTTCTTGCAAAGAAAGGAGTGGAAGAATACAAGGTTTAATTAAACAAAATTTTTGGACTGAAATTACAGAAGAATTGTTTTCAAATAAAGATGGCAAATTTAAGTTATTTCAAGAACGAAGTGGAAAATTAGAAGAAGTTTATCCAAATCAAGCCGCAATTGAAAAATTGCGTTGTGAAATGCGAGGACCACATTCTATTTGTTTAGATGGATCCCATATTCATTTTATGACAACTGTTAAGACAAGGTATTTACAAACACTTTGGAATGCTGCAAGTAGTGGAGATGTTCTAGATCCAGAGCATACTGGAAATACAGTGGTTATGTTAGAAAATGGTGCAATTATAGAGGAAGGACGATATGACTTGGCGCAAAATACAATTGCGCCTGTTTTACAAGCAGATGCTGCAGGTTCAAGACTTCCTAACGTCATTTCAGCAGCGACTGAGCATAGCCAAAGTTTCATTGATAGAAGATTGTGTTCTGGAGAAGCAAGTGCTAAATCGCAGTCTCTAATAAGATATGTTTCCAACCAAACTTTTGTTGATAAATTTAAAGAGATGTCAGAGACAAAATCATTTTGCGAACAAGTTCAAAGAAATAAAGAAAAAGAATTGTTAGCAGCTAGGGTTTTGCAGTAGATTATAACATTTAGCGAAGCTGTTTAAATCAAATACATTTTTTTATAAGCATTTCTTTTGAATAAATAATTAAATTAACAATTTCCGTTATCATTTTAAAAACTTCTTGATTTTATTAAAATTCTATGCTTTTCTTATAATATATACTTTGGAGGTAGAAATTATTAAAAATAGGTATTATTGTATGAAAAAATCTATTACTATTCTAATTTTATTTCTATTCTTAACAAATAAAGCTGTTTCCGCAACTAATTCTGGCGCCATTACTACGAACTTACTCAAAGATGAAAAGGCTGGGTTTGAGGATTTAAAATATCAAATGAGGAGCGATTTTAAAGTCTTTCTTCAGGAGTTGCATAGTGAGAAAAAAAGAGGAGAAAGAGAGACAGAAAGAATTACCGCTGATTTAAATGAAATATTAAAAAATTCTATGATATTGGTTGACGAAAGCAAAGATGAGTTAGGGAAAATGGTTTATATACAAAATAAAAATTTACTTATTGCAAGTATGTTTTTGTGGATTTCAATTACTATTTTTATAATCATGAATTTAGTTTTTGCAAACAATTTAAAAAAAGAGCTATATTTTTTGAGAAATGGGCTTTTAAGGGGCGAAATTAAAGATAATATGATAATTTTGGGCGAACAATTAAATCTTTTAAGCAAGAAATTGGAATCAATTAATAAAAAGGAGTAAAATGAATATCCAACAGATGATGAAGCAGGCGCAGCAGATGCAGAGAAAAATGCAAGAAAATCAAACAAAACTAGAAAATAGTGAGTTTGATGGGGGCTCAGGCAATGGTTTGGTAAAAATTAAAGCTATGGGAAATAGGATTATAAAAAATGTGTCTATAGATGCTTCATTACTTAATGCTGAAGAAAAAGATATATTGGAGGACTTGATAGTTGTTGCTTTGAATGACTTGAATGATAAAATAAGCAAAGCAGGGGATAGCTCAATAAGTGATGCTACGGGTGGTTTAAATTTAAAGAATATGAAATTACCGTTTTAAGTCATGAAAGATATAATTTTTAAAGGCCCAAGTTCTAAATTAAGTGGAAAATATTATAAAAGTAATAATCCAACTGCACCGGTTGTTTTAATTTTATATCCAGAAAGTAAAAATGATACAATACCGCCGGCAATTGATTTGGTTATTTCAATTTTAAGAAGAAACAATTTTTCTATTTTTGTTTTTAATTTTAAAAGAATCGGTAGTAAAATTATTGATCCCGTGCAAAAAAAGGAAGAAGAAGTTTTAGATGTGATTGCTGTTTTGAATTGGATAAATGAAAAACATAACGAAGGAAAACTACTCTGGTTGTTCTCATTTTTCTCAGCATGTTGGACTGGCTTACAGATTGTTATGAGAAGACCAGAAATAAGTGATTATATATTATTTTCTCCTCCATCAAAAGTTAAAGATTTTTCTTTTATAGTTCCGTGTTCGGCAGCAGGATTGATAATTTATGAAAGCAATCTTCCAAATTTTGTTGATGAAATAGTTGAAAAACTTTTAAATAAAAGTGATTCCAAAATTGAGGTAGTTCCACTGGAAAACTTGAATTTAGAAAAAGGTGAAAATGTGAATGAAATGCAAGAACCGTTGGAAACTTACATTAAAAAAAGACTTCTAGAAGATGGCGGTAAAATTAAAAAAATAAAAAGAGACAGAAGAAGAAGGAAAAAGAAAAAAACCTCATCGGATGAGGAAAAAAGTGTTCATATTATTCCTATAAAATCACTTGAGTTCGATTGAGTTTTGTTTATTATGAGATGGGTGAGTTATATTCATTTAGATACTGGTTAAATGAATATAACTTATATGAGAATAACTTTTTAAAAAATAAATTATACATTTTAAATTTTTGATGGAATTTACAGTTCTCTTTTTTAACTTCATTAAGATTTTCAAGTTAGAATTATAACTGCAATAAAAGAGAACTATAATAAATAGGAACTAGCTAAAATTTAAATAAAATTGGCCTGTTTTTTGCAATATATTATTGCAATTTATAAAAAAGAAATGTAGAATTTTGTATTATAGCAATAACATTTATATAAAATGAAAAATTTTATTAATATAGCACAGGCAAAAAGTACAACCTATGACAATGGTTTGAGAGTGTATATGAATAATATATACAAATATATGTCGTTTGCACTTTTAATAACTGGATTGGTTTCTTTTTTAGTAGCAAATACTCCGGTTTTATTAAAACTGATTTTGGGAACGCCTTTATCAATATTTGTAATGTTGGCTCCATTGTTTTATGTCTTTTATTTCAGTTCAAAAATTTGGACTATGTCGCCAGAAAAAGCTAGAAATAATTTGTGGATTTTTTCTGCTATAATGGGCTTGTCTCTTACTTCAATATTTTTAGTTTATACAACCACAAGTATCGTTAGGACATTTTTTATAACATCAGCTACATTTGCTGGCATGAGTTTGTATGGCTATACAACCAAAAAGGATTTGACTGGCGTTGGACAGTTTATGATAATGGGTTTGATTGGAATAATTATAGCTTCAATTGTTAATATTTTTATGAAAAGTGCTGGCATGGAATTCATGATTTCTATTTTAGGCGTTGTGATCTTCACAGCTTTAACAGCTTATGACGTTCAAAAGCTAAAGAATACATATGACTATGTTGGGGTAAATGCTGACGCCGAGCAAAAAGTAGCAATAATAGGTGCGTTAAATTTGTATATGGATTTTATTAATTTATTTTTAATGCTTTTAAGATTTACAGGTGATGGTAGAAGATAATATATGAAAAAATCTAAGCTCTTTATAACTATTTGTTCTTTGACTTTCGTTGTATTTTTTACAATGGAAGCACATAGTGCGTCTAGCAACCCAGTTAAAAATGCAGTACAAAACGTAAGTGGTGCAGTCAATAAAGCAGCTTTGAATAACGTAGAAACAGCTAAAATTCAAACGTTAGACAATAGTGAAAATGAAGATGGTTTAGACAATAAAGATATTCTTTCTAATTGTGATAGTGCGATGTGCGGCATGAGTAATAGTTTTTCTGCTATTATAGAAAATATTTTGCCAACAGTAGTGTCAATTACAACAAGTAAAAATAAAAGCTATAGTGATGAGTTTTATGAAAATAACAATGATAGTTTGCAATCAATAGGCTCTGGCTTTATAATTAGCGATGACGGCTATATAATAACAAATAATCACGTTGTTGATGGAGCAGAAAAAATTAATATAAGGTTAAAAGGATCTGATATTGATTTCGCTGCTGAAGTTATTGGCGTTGATGAGGTTGTAGATATAGCTTTATTAAAAATAACACTAAAAAATAGCAAATTGCCATTTGCCGAACTTGACACAACTGACAGTCAGAAGATTGGTGATTTTGTTTTTGTAGCCGGAAATCCATATAATTTAGGCATATCCGTGTCAAGAGGCATAATATCGGGATTGCATAGAAGTTTGAGAATATCAGCGTTTGATAATTTTATACAAACGGACGCTTCAATAAATAAAGGAAATTCTGGTGGGCCAATGTTTAACACTAGAGGAAAAGTCATTGGATTGACTAGCGCCACATACTCTCCAGAGGGTGAAAATGTTGGAATTGGCTTTGCTATGCCGATTTCTGATTTAATTCCAATAATAGAAGAATTAAAAAAATATGGCTATGTAAGGAGGGGATGGATTGGTATTAGTGCTGAAAATGTGCAAAAAGAAATTTTTGAAACGTTAAATAGTCAATTTAAAAGAGGGGCAATAATTACCAAGATAGTGAAATCAAGCCCTGCCGATAAAAGCGGTTTAATCGTATCGGACATTGTTGTTTCTTGTAATGGAAAAAAAATCAAGAATGTTAGAGAATTAACAATTTTGATTAATTCAACAGAAATTGGCAGCCATGTTAATCTTGGAATTTTGAGAAGCGGAAAATCATTAAATATCAAAGTGTTGGTTGATGAATTAAAAGAAAATTACAAATATGATCCCGAATACGAAAGCATATTATCAAAATCAATAGAAGTTTTTGATATGTTATTAGTTCCTATTACAAAGGAGTCAAAAAAGAAATTCAATATACAAGAAAACAGCGGAATGTATGTTTTAAAAACAAAAAAAGATGGTTTTGCAAATAAAAAAGGCATTAAAGCTGGAGATATAATAGTATCAGTAAATCAAGACAGCATAGTGGATGGAAATACCATACTTGAGAATATACGCAGGGCGAAACTTAATAAGTCAAAATATGTGTTCTTAATTACTTCAAAAGGCAATTTAATTTTCATTCCCATAAGAGAAGATAAAATATCAAATACAAACTCATAGTGATAATACTTCCAATAAAATCAAGACAGCAAATAGTTAGAGAACGAGGCAATCCAGAAAGTGTTTGCACCTCGGGTTGCATAGTTCTTTTTACAACTCCAACTCCAGAAAAAAACTTAGGACCAGACGCAAAGCATAGGGCAAATGAGTTTGTAAGATTATGTTTAGTTGTATCAAAAAAAATACATAAAAAGGCAGTAGTTAGAAACAAACTGAGAAGAAGAATTAAAGAAGCTTTCAAAATGGTTAATAAAACACTTTTCAAAAATAAGTATGATTACCAAATTATTGCGAGACATTCAATATTTATTTCAAGTGTTTCTACTATAAAATATCATATAGAAAAGTGCCTAAAGGGTGAGGGAGTGATAGGTTTGCCAGAAAAGAAAACCCCAACTGAAATAAAAAAAATTAGAGCCAAAAACAAAGCCCATTTAACAAAAACATCAATAGTGTTAAGGGCTAAGCTTAGATAATTATATTAGACTTTATGCATAAATAATTTATAATTTTTTAACAAATAAAAGCATTAATTTTTTGCAAAAGCGGTTTATTTAGCGTAATGTGAGAGTTGTTTGACTATAAATTGTTTTTATATTTATGCGGGACATATATTAAAATTCTAATAAAACTGAAAATTTAAAGAAAAATAAAGCCTCAAGCAGAATAAGCACTTAAATAAGATAGCAAAAAATTTGATTAAATAAGAAAGATATAAACAAAATGGTGGAGACTAAGAGATTCGAACTCTCGACCTACTGGGTGCAGACCAGTCGCTCTAGCCAGCTGAGCTAAGTCCCCATTACAAATAAATTATAAATTATGCGATTTTAATTGTCAACCTTTTATTGACGATTATATACTCACTCACTTGAATTCTTCCAAACCACGTTATTCCTATACAAGTCAACTAATTCGTTGATAGAAATTCTTTTACTCCTTAGAAATATTTTATCTATTATCGATGTATGTGGCCTGTATTTATTAAAATAAATAATCGCTATTAATTTTTTTTGATAAATACATTGTTTTAATAAAAAAATATTTTATATTTTCCGTAATCTAAAATTTATTGAATATGAAAAGCTTTTTAAAGTCTGCACTCATAATGTCTGTGGGAACACTATTATCCAGAATTGCTGGATATGTAAGGGATATTTTTATTGCGAAATATCTTGGTAGCAGTCTTTTTTCTGATATATTCTTTTTAGCTTTTAGAATTCCTAATTTTTTTAGAAAAATCTTTGCAGAAGGAGCATTCAATTCGGCCTTTACGCCAATTTTTGCAAGTGGTGTTGAAATGCATGGAAAAGATAAAATGATGGTTTTTGCAAGAAATATTTATTCAATTTTGTTATATTCTTTACTGATTTTTACTTTGATTGTTGAGATTGCAATGCCATATTTAATGTATATTTTAGCTCCAGGATATTTGAATGACAGAGAAAAATTTAATTTATTGATAATATTAACTAGAATAACATTTCCATATTTGATTTTTATATCATTGGTTGCTTTGATGTCAGGCATTTTAAATACATTTAATAAGTTTTTTGCGGTATCTGTTTCTCCAATAATATTAAATTTTTCAATAATTGTCGGATTATATTTATTTAAAGATTATGGCGGATTGGCTATGGTTAAAGCTATGTCTTATGCTGTATTTGCGGCTGGAATACTGCAGTTAATTTGGATTTTGTTTTTTACATGGAAAGAAAGAGTATTTTTATATCCGGTTTTTCCTAGATTATCTCCAACTACAAAAAAGTTTTTTTCAAAATTTTCTAACTCATTTCTGGCTTCTGGAATAGTTCAAATCAATACAATAGTTGATTCAATAGTAGCAACATTAGTTCCGGGAGCTGTTTCTATTTTATACTATGGAGATAGAATATCCCAATTTCCATTGTCTCTAATTGGAACGGCAATTGGAATTAGTATTTTGCCGATATTATCTAAAACTTTGAGTAAAAGAGGCAATAAAAAAGACGCACAATCAATTCAAGAAGATGCTATATTTTTATCTTGTTTTTTAGGAATACCTTCTAGTTTTGGATTGTTTGCGTTATCCAAGCAAATTGTGGAAATATTATTTCAAAGAGGAGAATTTACTTTGCAAGACACGCTTAATGTTGCGTTGGTTATTAGGATTTATGCGATTGCAATACCATTTTTTATCTTATCAAAAATTTTACAGACTATTTTTTACGCAAAAAAAGATACAAAAACTCCGATGAAAAATGCCCTTTGTTGTTTAATAATTAATACTGTTCTTGATATTGCCTTAGTTTTTAAGTTTGAGGCTGCCGGTTTAGCTGTAGCCACAGTGGTATCATCAGTTATTTCAACATTTTTATTATTTTATAAACTAATAAAAGAAAAAATATTTTGTTTTTCAGAAACCTTACGAATAAAATTGCTTAAAACTCTTTATACTTCAATAATAATGACAATAGTAGTGGTTTCCAGCAATATATTTTTAGAAAAATATGAAGTAAATACTTTTCTAAATTTAATGATAAGTTGCGGATTGGGTGGAATGATATTTATGATTGCGTCTTATTTTTTAGGCTTGTTTGACATAGAAGAATTTTTAAAATTATTTCAAAAACAGAAAATCAATTAAAAATTGTATTTTTAAAAATATTATTTAAACTTTTTTCATAGATATTTATTTTATTTAAAAAGGAGAATTTGTGAATAATTTAAAAATTAAAAAAATAAGTCCCAAAAATTTAAAATTTGGAGATTTAATTCTTGATGTAAGGACAGATAAAGAAATAGCTCAAAAAGCTTTGGCAATACCTTTTATACATGAAGATTCCTTTACAATCGATATTGACGATTGTATAAAAAAGTATAATTTAAGCGGACAACAAACATTAAATATATTGTGCGAACATGGAAAAAGGGCTACAGAAGTAGCAAAAAAATTTATTGAAAAAGGTTATAGCAATGTAAAAGTAATAGACGGCGGTATAGTACAGGCAGAAAAGGATGGGGTTAAGATTATTAAACATTATGTGTAGGTAGTTTGTGGTTTTTTAATAATTTAATAGATTATGAGCGGCTATTGTATTATTTTATATTTTGAACCTTGAAGTTTAAGTATTTTTAGTAGCTCCTCTTCATCGTATTGCGACAAAGGGGAACTACTCGTAATTATACCAAAAATCATTGCTTTGTAATATTTTGTAATAAAAAATTGTTTGTAAAAATAAATATTTATATGTAAAATCTGGCTCAAAATGGAGATATATAAAATTTTAGGGAGATATGGTAAGCAATATTCATAAAACTGCTATAATAGAAGAGGGTGCAGAAATTGGAAAAGATGTTGAAATCGGCGCTTTTTGTGTAATTGGTAAAAATGTTAAAATTGGTGATAAATGTATTTTAAAACCTCATGTTGTCATTGAAGGCTGGACTACTATTGGTCAAAATAATAAGATTTATTCATTTGCAACAATTGGGCAACAGCCTCAAGATTTAAAATTTGGGGGTGAAAAATCAGAGATTGTTATTGGCGATAATAACAACATTAGAGAGCATTGTACAATACATCCGGGGACAAAAGGTGATAATTTAATTACAAAAATTGGAAATAATAATTTATTAATGGTTAATACTCATGTTGCTCATGATTGTATAATCGGCAATAATTGCGTGATTGCAAATAATGCAACGCTAGCGGGACATGTTCATGTTGGTGATGGCGCTGTTTTGGGTGGAATATCGGCTGTTCATCAAAAAGTAAGAATTGGCAAAGGCTCTATGCTTGGCGGAATGTCTGGCTTAGGAGAGGATTTGATACCTTATGGAATTGCTTATGCCAAAAGTGGAAGAGCTAGTGTTTTGCAAGGCATAAATTTGGTTGGTTTAAAAAGAGCTAATGTTGATAAGAAAAAAATTCTTGAGTTGGCTCATTTTTATAAAGAAGTTTTTGAAAGCGAAGATTTAGGTTCGCTTTTAGAAAGGGCAAATAAAGTAAAAGAAAAATATGCGAACAATTCGTTAGTGCTTGAAATCATTGAATTTATGAACGATGATAGCAGCAGAAGATTTTGTAGTTGCTGTATAAGTGAGTGATGGCTCCTAATAATAAATGATTGACTTCCAGTAAAGAAATTATAGTTTTAAATATAAATACGCTATAATAATGAGAATGGATTATGAAAAGAATTATTTATGCTGTAATATATTTTATGGGTATGGATTGGCTTTGTAAAAAATACTTTAACTTTTCTCCTTTGGCAAAAGCAAAAGAAACTGTTGATAAAATAAAAAATAAACAAATATAAAGTTAAATAGCCCCCATTTGTTGCTGCTTTATTGACAACAAGAACTGCTGCTAACATTCTGTAGCTCCCTTTTGCGTTAGGCGAAGCTCTGACGAAGTCAAATCTCGCAGAGCGACAAAGGACTACAGGACACTTTGCAAAGTGGAGCTAAATCTTTTAATTAATCCTATCCCTAGATATAGCAAAATGCATAAAAATTAACAATCATGAAACATAACTAATTTTATAAATTGACTTTAAAATTAAAGTTCTTAGTCTTTAGGCAAATAATAATATTCTGATTTTATGTATACTGGAAATCAAACAACAATTTTAAATGAAGTATCTTTTTTTGGAAAACCAAAAAATATGGAAAAAATTGTGAATGTAAAATTATTGCCCGCAGAATTTAATACAGGGATAGTTTTTAAAAGAGTTGATTTAAAAAAAGACAACATAATAAAATTAGATTATGAGAATACTTTTATTGAAAACGATAAAATAGTTTTACGAAACAAGGCTAATGTGGTTATTAATGACATAGAGCTTTTAATAGCTAGCTTGTGGTCTGATCGATTGGATAATATTATAATAGAATTAGATGGCGATTCAATACCATATATAGATGGAACAAGCGAACCAATATCATTTTTATTAACAGTTGGAAAAACAAAAGATCTAAATAAAATAAGAAATATATTTGAATTAGAACAAGATATTGGAATGAAAGTGGGAGAGTCCGAAATATCTATCAAACCAAGCAGCTCTTTTATAATAGAGATGGAAAACAATAATGAAACATTTGCGTTTGATAATAGTATTTTGCCATTCAACGATTGGTTGTCAAAAGTTAAAGAAGACTCAGAGGACAAAAATAAGGTGAATACAATATCCGCTCTGGCTATCATTTTTATTAGTGGAAAATATTGCAGATTTGAAGCAAAATTTAAAAATTTTAATAAAAAAATTGCTTATGATTTTTTTAAAAATATTTTAAAAGACAAATAAGCTCTCTTTTGGAAACAAAACATTAAAAACAAATGTTTTCAAAGGAGAAAAATATTTATGAAGGAGATTCAATAGTGTTTGAGCCATACAATAATAAAAAATTGTTAAGTCTAGCAAAAATTAGAGACAACATTTTAAATGATTTTTTTGACAATAAGCTGCATCACTCAATAATATTTGTTGGAAATAAAGGCCTTGGAAAAGCTACTTTAGCTTATCATATTGCAAATAAAATTCTTGACGATGAAACAAGCTTAAAAAACAATACTTCAGTTTCATTGTTTGGTGAAAAAATAAATAACGATGAATTGAACGACAGCAATTCAACGTTTAATTTAATTAAAAACAAAAAACATCCTGATTTGCTAGTCATAGAAAAAGAAATAGATCCAAAAACATCAAAAATAGAAAAAGAAATAAAAGTAGCCTCTGCTAGAAAAATAATGGATTTTATGGGTTTGGCTCCATTTTTATCTAAAAATAAAGTCGTTATTATTGATGCTATAGATGAAATGAACACCTCAGCGCAAAATGCTATTTTAAAAAATTTAGAAGAGCCAAACAAGAACACCTATATTTTCTTAATTTGCCATAATATAAATAACGTTTTGGAAACAATAAATTCAAGATGCAAAAGAGTTAATATTCAACAGCACAGTTTTGATGATTGGAAAAACATATTTGAATATAGCTATAAAGATGAATACAAAAAATTAGATAAAGAAAAACTGTTAGAATTATACAATCTATCAAATTCCTCTATATCTGCAGCTATTAATATCATAGAAAATGACGGACTATTCCTTTACAACTATATTGAAAATTCATTATCGCAAAAGATTTTGAATATAGAAGACTTGCAAAATCTCGCCAATAAATTAAATGATAACGAAACACTATACTCATTATTTAAAAATTTTATTTTATTATTTTTATATAAAACATTAAAATATTTTTCAGCAAATCAAGAAGATGAAAATTTCAAAACAAAAAATATGAATTTTTTATTAAACAACAATGAAAAAAGCATAATTGAAAAGCTTGAGTTTACAAAAAATATTCTGAGAGATACAGAAATATATAATTTGAATAAAAAACATGCGATTATCGTGATTTTTGATAAATTATTTAATAATAACAAGAGGCCTTGAAGGGTTTTTACAGCTGCTATTTATTGTGGCAGTTTGTTAGTTGTTATATTTGTAGTTCTTTATCAACGTAGTTGACAAAGAAGAGCTGATGCTAATACTTATAATTATTTCAAAAATCCCAAATAGTATAATCACATAATTAATTCTTGCAATAAAAAAAGTTAGATACTATAATTATTACATTGGTGTATTTTTACGCCAGTATTTTTATTATGAATGGGTAATGGATATGCAACGATTTAAAATAACAAAAGGTGGGTACCAAAAAATTAAAGACGAACTGGACAACTTACTCACAGTTGAAAGACCCGCTATATCAAAAGCTATCGGAGAAGCCATAGAGCTTGGAGATTTAAGCGAAAATGAAGAATATGCAACAGCAAAAGACAGACAAAAAGTAATTGAAACAATGATTGCAACATTATCAGAAAGACTTGCAAACGCTGACATTGTTGAGATAAAATCATTTGCCAGCAATGACATTAGCTTTGGTGCCACAGTTAAATTATTTGATTTGAATACAGAAAAAGAATTGCAATATCAGTTATTAGGCGAATTTGAATCTGATATAAATAAAAATATTATAGCAATAGAATCAATAGTCGGTAAGGCATTAGTTGGAAAGAAAAAAGGTGATGAAGTTGAGATAAAAACACCTGCAGGTATAAAAGAATATAAAGTCTTAAGCGTCGAATACAAATGAGTTTAACTACGCATTAGCTTATGAATATCATAGGGGATTTTAAACAACCAAAAAAAAATCTAAAAACAGCCAAAGGAAGAAAAGCATCATCAGTAAAATGGCTTGAAAGGCAAATTAACGATCCATATGTTGCACTAGCTAAGCAAAAAGGTTTTAGGAGTAGAGCCAGCTTTAAAATAATAGAAATTGACGAAAAATTTAAAATTTTCAAAAAAGGCTACAAAGTATTAGATTTGGGCTGTGCGCCAGGCGGTTGGAGTCAAGCAATTATAAACAAGGTTGGCAAAAATAATATTTTAGCCGTAGACATATTGCCAGTTCAAGCAATAGATGGCGTAAAAATTATACAACAAGACTTTTTGGCACAAGAAGCAGAAACAAAAATTCTTGAAGAAATGCATGGTGAAAAATACAACGTTGTTATGAGCGACATGGCAGCAAATACAACAGGCAACAAAAGCGTTGACCACATAAGAACAACAGCCCTTGTAGAAGAAGCCTTTAATTTTTCTTTAAAAGTTTTAAAAGAAGGCGGGACTTTTATAGCAAAAGTATTTCAAGGCGGAACAGAGCCTAAATTATTTAACAGAATGAAACAAAATTTTAAAACGGTGAAGCATTTTAAGCCAAACTCTTCAAGAAAGGAGTCTGTTGAAATGTATGTTATCGCACAGGGGTTTAAGGGTAATTAAGGAAAATTACAATTATATAATTGCGGTTGAGGATTGTCTAATTGCTTTTTTTTAACTATTGTTCGTAATCTTTCCCTTATGGCGTAAGTTCAAAAACATCAACGCTAGCAACTCCAGCATTCAAAATGTCTTCAATGCTATTGTCTTCCAAATATAACCAATTATTATATAAGCTATAAAATTATTATCAATATTTGAAAATTTATTTAAATCTTGTAATTTTTAAAACTATAATTATATATTGAATGTAATTTATTAACAACTTATAAAATTATGAAAATAAAACCATTATATGATAGAGTTTTAATTAAAAGAGAAGAAGCAGTTCAAAAAACTGCTGGCGGTATTATAATACCAGATACATCAAAAGAAAAGCCATCAGTTGGCGTTGTTGTTGCGGTTGGAGCTGGTGGAAGAGATGAAAATGGAAAAATATTACCAATGATATTGAAAGAAGGAAATAAAGTTTTATTCTCAAAGTGGGGTGGAACTGAAGTTCCCGGAGATGATACATTGGTTATTTTGAAAGAAAGCGATGTATTAGGTATTATAGAATAATAAAGGAGAAATTTATGACAGCAAAAGATGTAAAATTTGGAGCAAATGCAAGAGCTCAAATGCTTGTTGGTGTTGATACACTTGCCAACGCAGTTAAAATAACATTAGGTCCAAAAGGAAGAAATGTAGTTATTGAAAAATCATTTGGTGGACCAAGAATTACAAAAGACGGCGTAACGGTTGCGAAAGAAATTGAATTGAAAGACAAAATTCAAAATATTGGAGCTCAAGCAATTAAAGAAGTTGCAAGCAAAACCAATGACATAGCTGGTGATGGAACTACTACTTCAACTGTTTTGGCTCAAGCTATATTTAAAGAAGGTGTAAAATCAGTAGCCGCAGGTTTAAATCCTATGGATTTAAAAAGAGGTATTAATAAAGCCGTTGATGTAGCAATTAATGAAATTAAAAAAGTTGCAAAAAAAATCAATGGAAAAGCTGAGATTGCACAAGTTGGAACAATTTCTGCTAATGGCGACAAAGAAATTGGTGAAAAGATTGCTGAAGCAATGGATAAAGTTGGCGTAAACAGTCCAATTACAGTTGAAGAAGCAAAAGGCCTTGACTTTGAAATTGAAGTTGTTGAGGGTATGAATTTTGATAGAGGCTATTTATCACCTTACTTTGCAACAAATATGGAAAAGATGGTTTGTGAACTTGAAAACCCATATATTTTATTAGTTGAAAAGAAAATATCAACTTTACAATCAATTTTAAAAGTTTTAGAAGCCGTAGCTCAATCAGGAAGACCATTATTAATTATTGCTGAAGACGTTGAAGGTGAAGCTTTGGCGGCTCTAGTTGTAAATAAATTAAGAGGCGGTTTAAAAGTTGCTGCTGTAAAAGCTCCAGGATTTGGCGACAGAAGAAAAGCTATGTTAGAAGACATAGCAAGCTTGACCGCAGGACAAGTTGTTTCTGAAGATTTAGGTCAAAAGCTTGAAAGCGTTGAATTGGATCAGCTAGGCAGAGCTAAAAAAGTTGTCATAACAAAAGATGACACAACTATTATCGATGGAGCAGGGGAGGGCGAAGATGTAAAAGCTAGATGCACTCAAATCAAAAATGAAATTGAAGCTACAACATCTGAATATGATAAAGAAAAACTTCAAGAAAGATTAGCTAAATTATCTGGCGGCGTTGCAATTTTGAAAGTCGGCGGTGCTACAGAAATGGAAGTTAAAGAAAAAAAAGACAGAGTTGAAGACGCTTTATCAGCAACAAGAGCTGCTATTGAAGAAGGCATAATCGCTGGCGGCGGTGCAACATTAATTCATGCATCAAAAGCATTATTGGGTTTAGACGCTGAAAATGAAGCGCAAAAAGCCGGTATTCAAATAGTTTATAAAGCTTTGCAATCTCCAGCTAGACAAATTGCTGAAAACGCAGGTTTAGACGGTTCCGTTATTGCCAATAAAATCATGGAAAGTAAAAATTCAAATTATGGTTTTGATGCGCAAAAAGAGCAATACGGCGACATGATTAACTTTGGTATTGTAGATCCTGCAAAAGTTGCAAGAATTGCCCTTGAAGGTGCTAGTTCAATCTCTGGACTATTATTGACCTCCGAATGCGTTATCACAGACAAACCAGCTGAAGATAAATGCACCTGCGGTGGTGCTGGTGCTGCTGGCATGGGCGGAATGCCTGGTGGTATGGGTGGAATGGACGATTTCATGTAAACAATTATTAGCTTAAAATAAAGCCCATCGGTTAAATTAATTAAGACCGATGGGTTTTGTTTTTGAGGATTTTTATTTTTTACAGGATTTTTATTTATAATTTGTTTGATATTTTATAGTCATCATTTGTCTTTTATGTATTCTATCTCATTGTAAAGTAATTTATAGCTCCCCTTTGTCTTAGGACATTTCCCCTCTCAACATCGTCATTCCGTAGCTGGATTTTCTTAATGAATAAAATGAATTTAGAAAATCCTCATACGGAATCCATTAATTTTCAATTAATTTAAGAAATATTTTAAAGCACGCAATTAAAAACTCATAAATAAACATTTGACAAATAAAACCAAACATCTAATAATTAAATTGCCTACGGGCAAAGTGATGGCTTCATACGCCAAAACGGAATTAAATTTTAGTCTGCAGGCTTTTGTTGTATCTACTCTTATAGATATGGCGGAGGCTTGCGGTTATAATAGATTACTTTGTAGTCTAAAAGACTGTAAGGGCT
>CAZBNS010000004.1:0-36241 GCA_964493475.1 uncultured Rhizobiaceae bacterium
ACTCAATAAGAAAATCCAGCTACGGAATGACATACTTCATGGTGTTGGGTCTTTTGTGGTGTTGGGTCTTTCATGGTGTTGGGTCTTTCTCGTGGTGTTGGGTCTTTCGTGGTGTTGGGTCTCAGAACCCAGCACCTGATGTTATCTCAAACTTAAACCAAAAAATAAATTAAGATTTGATATTTTTAGGCGTTGGGTTCGGAGACCCAACATTACGAGAATGTGAGATAAAATTGTCTCAGATGTGTTTGGACTTGGATGATATATCTTTTTTAGTCATTTCATTTATTAATTTCTTTATTATTAGCTTAATCATAAATTTAATTTATTTTAAAATTTAAAATAATTTAAAGTTGTGGTTTTTGTCAACGAAATAGTTGATATTTACAATTCCCGTTCCCACTTTCGTGAGGATAAACTCCGGCGAGAATCCAGTTAAAATATACAATAATTAGTCTATTGTTTTAATAATTCCGCCCACTCTTTTTCATTCAAAATCTTAGTTCCAAACTCTTCTGCTTTTTTAAGCTTGCTTCCACTATCTTCACCTGCGACAATTATATCAGTCTTCGCAGAAATACTGCTTACAACTTTTCCACCAAGCTCTTCGGCTCTAGCTTTAGCTTCTTGCCTTGTCATAGTTCTTAAGGTTCCTGTAAAAATTATAGTTTTTCCGCTAAGTTTGCTTGAAATTGTTTTTTGAGCGTAATCTTTTACATTTAAGATTTTTTGCAATTCCGTAATTCTATCAATATTTTTCTGATTGCAAAAGTAGTCTAAAATAGATTCTCCAACTTTATCGCCAATACCCTCAATGCTTGTAAATATTTCGTATTCATGACTGTCTCTAGTGCCAAATAAGTTTGTTTTGCATGCGAGCTTTATTTTTTCTAAGAGATTGTCTAAATTTCCGTAATAGTTAGCTAAAATTTTTGCATTTACTTCACCTAAATATCTAATTCCAAGCGAATATAAAAATCTGTCGAGGGAAATTGTTTTTGAAGCTTCTATGGCTTTGAAAAGATTGTCTGTTGATTTTTTGCCAAATCCTTCTGAGTAGAGCAGGGGAATTAATACATTATTGTTGGATTTTGAATTAAATAAGTCGCCGTCTTTTGAATATTGTTTTTCAAGCTCTCTTTCTCTTTTTTCTAAAGTGAATATATCAATGAAATTTTTAATTCTTCCTTCTTCATAAAATTTTTCAATTTGTTTTTCGCCTAAACCATCAATATCAAACGCTTTTTTTGATGCGAAGTGTTTTAATCCTTCAATAACTTGAGCGGGACAATTTACACCGCCGCTGCACCTCACAACTACATCCTCATAAATCAATGGACTATTGCAAATAGGGCATTTTGTGGGAAAAATATAAGGCTTGCTGTTTGCTTCTCTTTTATCTTTTAGAACTTCAACAACCTGTGGAATTACATCACCGGCTCGTTGAATTTTTACTATATCACCTTCTCTTATGTCTTTCCTCTCAATTTCTTCTCTGTTATGCAGTGTTGCATTTGATACAAGCACGCCGCCCACTCCAACAGGAACAAGCCTTGCCACAGGCGTTAAAGCGCCGGTTCTACCTACTTGAATATCAATTTTTTCAATTTTTGTAATAGATTGAATTGCTGGGAATTTATATGCCAAAGCCCATCTAGGATGGTGCGTTATATTTCCTAGTCTTCTTTGCAAAATCCAGTCATTAACCTTAATTACAGCGCCATCAATATCATAATTTAAGCTATATCTAATTTCCATCATGTTTGTAAGAAAAGTCATAATTTCATCAACGGAATTGCAGAGTTTCATTGGGCTTGCAGTATTAAAACCAAATTCTTTCAATTGTTGAATTAAATGTTCTTGGGAGCTTACTCTAAAGTCATCACTGTATTCTCCAGTGGTATATGCAAAATATTTTAAATTTCTGCTGGCAGTAATTGACGTATCAAGCTGTCTAAGCGAACCAGCAGCTGCGTTTCTTGGATTGGCAAATGGTTTGTCAAGTTTGCTGTTTAGCTTCTGAAAATCGTCTTTTGCCATATAAACCTCGCCCCTCACTTCAAGTATGGCAGGGTAATTTCCTTTTAATTTTTTAGGAAAGGATGTAATGGCTTTTATATTATCAGTAATATCTTCGCCAATATGGCCGTTGCCTCTTGTAGCGCCTAAAACAAACTCGCCATTTTCATATCTTGCAGAGAATGAAAGTCCGTCTATCTTTGGTTCGCAAAAAAAAGATATATTATCGCCCTCCATGCCTAAAAATCTTGCGCATTTTTCTACAAAATCCTCAACATCTTCTTTGCTAAAACCATCTTGTATTGAAATCATTAACTGTTTGTGTTCTACCTTTTTAAATTCGTCAAGCACTTTATAGCCAACAAGATTTACAACTTCGTCATCTTCTCCAACGAGACTTTTTAACTCATGCTTTAAAGCATCATATTCGGCGTCGCTAATTAATGGTTTATCATTTTTATAATAAGCTTCGTTATGCTTTAAAATTTCTTTTTTTAAAAAATCTATTCTTTCTTGTTTTTCCATGTTAATATAGCAATATTGTTAATATAATTAATAGTATTAATTATATTTTTTTCAATATAATAATTAAATGGATTTTTGTGTAGTATTAACTATACGTAAAGTAGCTCCCCTTTGTCAACTCCGTTGACATTTCCACTCTTGAGGGGAAATGTCGCAGAGCGACAAAGGGGAGCCATCATAATCACTCAAAAATCTTAAAATACATAATGAAAATCATTGACTTTAAGAAATAGTTATTTATACACTCAATGCTAAGAACGTTTCTGCGCTAAATTATTTTGGGAGAGATAATGAGAGAAGATAAGATTTTACTTAAGATAAATTATAAAGATATTGAAAATAATCTTAGAGAGTTTAGAAGAATTTCTAAACAAGGGGAGTTGTGCGTCCCTGTTTTAAAAGGTAATGCTAATGGTATGGGGCAGTTGCAAGTTGTGGCTCAGTTGTTAAATATGGATAAACCTCAAAAAGATTTTTATATATATTTATTGGAAGAAGGATTGCAGCTAAGAAAAAATTTTGGAGATAAAATTGAAAAGATTTTTTGCATAACTGGCCCAATGGCTAATCAAGAAAAAATTTATTACGATAATAAGATTACTCCGGTTTTAAACAGTATTGAGCAGATGAAAATTTGGTCAAATTATGCGAAATCTAAAAATGAGGTCTTGGATGCGGTTTTGGATTTTAATTTAGCTTTGAACAGAAGTGGTTTTCAAAAAGAAGATGTTGATTATGTTCTGGATTTTGTTTCAAATAAAGATAATAAATTGAATATCATAACAATCATGGGGCACATGGCGTGTCAATATACTTTTGGCACTGAATTAGGAAAAAAATTTACAGAAGTTGAATATAATTATTTTTTAAGCGTGGCTTCAAAATTTCCTGGAATTAACAGAGGAATTTTTGCAAGTGTTATGCTATTAAGACATCCTGAAAAAGCTCTTGAAACATCAAGACCTGGCGTAAGTCTATTTTGCGGCTATCCATCTACTGATATTGAAGAGGGTGCAGGCGTTAAATGCAATTTGAAAACAGCTTTAACCCTAATGGCTCCTTTATTTAAGAAAAGTAAAAAAGAGGTTTATATAAAATTAGGCATTAAGCACGGCATGGGAAGTGCATACAAAAATAATGGTTGGGCTTTAGTTGATGGTAAAAAAATCCATGCAAAATCTGTTGATATGAATGAAACAGTTTTTGAAGTTGATGACGCTGATAAATTCGTTGGCAAAAAAGCTTTATTGACGGGATACAATGGAAATGATTGCATAGATGCTTATGTATTTAGCTTAATGAATGGAAGTGTTCCAGAAGAGGTGCTTTCAAAGATTGCTGAGCATTATAAAATCGCTCCTGACGAATACGATTTAGAATTAATTAGCGATGCCGAAATCATTAAAGAAAAGGATTTTGAGGAAAAAGCACTTGAACCAAGAACAATTGCGGTAATTAATAAAAAAACTGGAAAAATAAAAAAGCTAATTTCAACCATTCTTGAAATTAGAGAAATCCCCGAAGATTGTTATTATGGCTATAGCGCCGCAGATACTCTAAAAAAAGGAGATATTGTAGCTACATTCCCTGTTGGTTATACTGACGGCATTGATAGGAAAATGGGAAAGTATGATGTTAATATGTTTACGGAAATTGATGGAAAGCTAGTTGAATGCAAGTTTTGCAAAAGAGTGTCTATGGACCAGAATTCTATAAAAATACCTAGAGAATATAAAGATAAAGTAAAAGTTGGCGATAAAATTATTATAATAGATAATGATAAAGGCATTTTGGCTTCAAGATTTGAAAAAGTTATGGAAATCCCTGAAGAAGAAATATTTTTTATGGTTCCTCATACTATAAGAATAAAGCAGTTTTTTGAATAAAATTATTAGAATACTTCATATAAGCTTTAATGAAGCAAATCAAGATTTATGCCTAGTATTAACAATTACATGTATTGGATAGTGCTACTTTATTAACTCTGTTGGCGTTTTCTTTTAGTGAAAAATATTTATAGCTCCCCTTTGTCGCATTGCGACAAAGGGGAGCTATTTGTAATGATTTTTAAGATATTGGACTCAAACTATAATATCTAATATGCTCTGTATTGATGGCTATTTATTGCTTACTTTGAACTTTTTCTGATTCTCTTTAGCTTTTTCTATATTTTGAATAATTTCTTTAATTCGTACAGAATACAGTATTAGCATACTTTTATAACCTTTTTGTTTTTGATCTTTATTTTTCTCTTTTTCATTCTCCTCATAATAGTCATTAGCTTGTTTTAATAGTTTTTCTTGTTCCAAACTTAAAAACTCAGGACTTTTTTTTGCTATTTTCAGATTTTCTTTAAATTCCTCTATCCTTTTCATAGTTTGTTGAGTTTGATTTTGTTTGTATAAAGAAATTTCCGATATATGTTTTAAGGTTTTCTCTAGGTTTCGTTTTTTATATCGTGAATAATACCCAAATGAAACAATATCAAGAAATATTTTTGTAATAGTAGGCTTATCTATTTCTTCTATCTTTTTCTTTTTTACATCTTGAATTAATTTATTTAGATCGGCACTTTTTTTTGCCTTTAAAATAGGTTTTACCTCTAATTGTTTCTTTTTAATTGACTGTGAGAGTTCATCTACTTGCTGTTGTTTTTGTGTAATTTGGTTTCTATTTAAATCTGGTTGTTTTTCTAATCCATTTAATTCTTTTTTAACTTCATCCCGTTCCTCAAGTTTTAATTTGAGATCCTCTAATGCTTCTTTTAGCGCTTTATCTTTTTTATTAATCTCAATTAAACCAGTGATTTCATGTTGGTCTTCCAAAGTTATATCTAAACCTTCTTCAAAAGCTGTAAGTCCTCTTTCATACTGAGTCATTATTTCTTCAATTGTTGATGTATCACTAGCTCCATTTATTTGTCGTGCCAGATCAAGACTTGCCATTGCTATATCACGTTCAGCTTCTGCTTTCTTTAGGCTTGATATTTCTATATCATGTTGTTGTCGAGCTGTATTAAGTATTATTTCCTTTTCAGTCGCTAGTAATAATTGCATATTTTTTTCTGAAAAAAGAGTAATATCATTTAAATCAAGAATATTAATGTAAGTTTCGCCATGTTGTTTTTTTAAAGCATCAAGCAATAGTTTATCTTCATCTGTTAACCTATATGATTTATCTTTTTCTATCTCTTCTTTTAATGTTTGTCTATTGTTTTGAATAAGTTGTTTAAATCCTTTAACAACTCTACTAGCTTCTTCAAATAACTCCTTCGAATTATCACCTTCATATTTTTTAGCAGCTAATAAACGAGAATTTAGTTCTTCTATACCTGTATTTATTTGTTCAACATTGCTTTCTAATCTTCTTAATACTGTTTTCATATCCAAAGATTCACCACCAAAAATTTCACTCATAGTTTTAAAAATATTAACATTACCTGCAATATATAACAAATTTTTGAAAATTGCAATAAAATAAATGGGACGGTATTGTAGCATTGCCTAGCATTGTTTATATATTTTTTCAATATGGCTTAAAAACAGTTCTATTTCAAATCATCTAAAATATTTAGCTTGGCTATAAATATTATTAAATTAGTGTTTTTGAAAAATCAAAGTTAATCATTGCAAATAAAAATAAAAGTTTTATAGCTATTCTTGTATTTTATTAAAAATAAAGGAAAAATAAAATGGAAATAATTGATATTAAAGCTAGAGAAGTGATTGATTCCAGAGGAAACCCAACTGTTGAGGCAGAGGTAATTTTGGAAGACGGTTCTTTTGGTAGAGCAATCGTTCCTTCAGGCGCTTCTACAGGAAGTAGGGAAGCTTGTGAATTAAGAGATGGCGATAAAAAAAGGTTTATGGGAAAAGGCGTTTTAAAAGCTGTTAAAAATGTAAATACAACAATAGCTGATAAAATTCTTGGAATGGACGCATTTAATCAAAGAGAATTAGATAATACTTTAATTGAGTTAGATGGAACAGCAAACAAAACAAAATTAGGTGCTAACGCAATCTTGGCTACATCTTTAGCAGTGGCTCACGCTAGTGCTGATGCAATGGGAATGCCTTTATACAGATATATTGGTGGCGCAAATGCGCATGTTTTACCGGTTCCAATGATGAATGTTATCAACGGCGGCGCACATGCTGGTTGGGTTAATGATATTCAAGAGTTTATGATTGTTCCAGTTGGCGCTCCAAATATCAGAGAAGCTTTAAGATGGGGTGCTGAAGTATTCCATAATTTAAAATCAATATTGAAAAAGAAAGGCTTAACAACTTCAGTTGGTGATGAAGGCGGCTTTGCTCCAAAATTGAATTCAGCAAAAGAAGTTTTAGATACAATTTCAGAAGCAGTTAATGCGGCTGGCTATAAATTAGGTTCTGATTTTTATTTTGCATTGGATTGCGCTGCAAGCGAATTTTATGGCAAGAAAAAAGGCGAAGAAGTTGGCGATAAAAATTATTATATTGATGGTCAAAAATTAACCAGCGATGCTTTAATTAAATATTATGACGGATTAATTAAGAACTATCCGATTTTTTCAATTGAAGACGCTATGGAAGAGTCTGATTACAAAGGTTGGAAAGCTGCTACAAAAGAATTGGGAAGCAAAATTCAATTCGTAGGCGACGATCTTTGCGTTACAAATCCAAAAATCATTCAAAAATGTATTGATGATGGCATGGCAAATGCTGTTTTGATTAAATTAAATCAGATTGGAACATTAACAGAAACTTTGGACGCAATCGCATTATCACAAAGAAACAAATATAATACTATTGTTTCTCATAGATCTGGTGAAACAGAAGACACAACAATTTCACATGTTGCAGTGGCTACAAATTCCGGACAAATCAAGACTGGTTCTGCTTCAAGAACAGATAGAATTGCTAAATACAATGAATTGATGAGAATTGAAGAAGAGTTGGGAAGTCAAGCAATTTATGCTGGAAAGTCAATTTTGAAGAGAAAATAATTAATTTTCTTTGAAAATTTAAAATTAAAGGCTCATTAGTTAAAACTAGTGAGCCTTATTTTCTTTAATAAAATTATAAAATAACTAGTCAAAAGGCTGGTTATTTTATAAGGATTTGTAAAAAAATTAGTTTCTTAAATCTGACATTTTACATTCTTTTATTTCAGAAAGAACTTCCAACTCATCATCAACTATTTCAAATTTTGGATGACCTACAAAAACTCCAAAACTAATAGTTCCTCTTACAAAATATGTTTTTCCATTTTCAACATTTAAGGATATGGAATTAGTTGCTTCAGTTTTAGCTTTAAAATTTTTCTTACCTTCTGTAGTATAATATGGGTAATAAGATCCATTATATAAAACTGTTATCGGTTTATTATCTTCCTTAACTGTATAATAAACTATTGAACCAAAAACTTTATTTGGCCTATAAAAATAAATTAAGGCTTGGTCTTTATTGGGTTTTTCAAATCCATCAAATTTTCTTCCAAGATTATTTCCGCCGCATGATGCTAAAAGACACAGGCAGAATATATAAAAATATTTTTTCATATTAATTTTTTTGTTAGTAGCGGTTTGTATAATATATATTGAATAATAATAGTCAATTATTTTAATGCAGAGATTGACAATTTTTTTATATCGCTGCTGAAAATATTACTCGCTCCATTTTAAAGAATCCAAAGTTTTGCAATTAGAGCATTCTGACTGCCAATTGCAATATTCACTTTTGCATACGCTGCATTTCCAACAAGGATTTTTGAATGATAAAATTCTATTTTTTAGAATATTTATAATTGCTGAGCTTCCATTGTCATCTTGCTCTATTTTTAACATTAACTCGTATAAATCTTTTGTTTCTGCTATATCGTAAGCTATTTTTGCGTATTTTCTAGCTTTTGAATAAAATTGATTTTTATAAAAAGCATTTGCTAAAACAAGATTGCTCTCAAAGCTTTTCGTATTTAATTTGTAAAGTTTTAAAGCTGTTTTTATACTGTTTTTATCTTTTTCTTTTTGTATTGAAAAATATAAATCCGCTAATTTTGGGTTTGTTGTATGCTTCCATGTTCTTTTGATTATAGTCAAAGCTTTCGCAATTTTTCCCATAGCAATATAAGTTTCAACAAGCAATATGATGGCTTCAATACGTTTTGGGTTTATGTAGTAAACTTCTCTTAAAAGACTCTTTGCTTCGGCAAAATGTTGATTGTCAAAATACTTTCTGGCTAAAGAGGTATATACAAATAAAATTTGTTCTTTATTGTCTTCCTCATCAAAAACTTTTGCTTTTAAGCCTTTTTTTAATATTTTCTCGGCTTCAATCCATTTTTTCTTTGAAATATAAATATTTAATAAAGTGTTTAGTGCTTCCGCATCAATTGGTTCAATCTTTAATATTTGAATTGCAAATTTTTCTACATCCTCTTCATTTTTTATTTTTTTGGCTTGGTTTAGGGAATTCTTTAAATTTAATAAGTCCAAATTCAAACTGCTATCTTTTATCTCTCTAAAACTTGTTTCTGATTTTTGATATTTGCCATCTATGTAAAAAATTTGGGATTCAAGAAATTTTGACAAATTTGTTTCTTTAAAAACTTTATTTGCTTTCTTTAGTTTTGTCCAAGCTTCTTTTGAGTTTCTAACATTTTTATAAACTAAACCTTCTGTAATTAAATTTAAATATTTCTCAAATTTTTGCTCTAATTTTCGTTTGCTCTTTTCAACTCTTTTAATATCTGGAGAAAAAATAGAAAATAAAATATAAATAATTAGAAATAAGGATAATATTAATCCAGACAATAAGAATAAAACAAAGCTTGTTGTGCTCGATATTTGATATTCCAATGTCGTTATTATTATTTTGTCATTGTAATTTAAAACCTGACTAACAAAGGTGGCTAAATATATAAGAAAAACGATAAAGAGTAATTTTTTAATCATGGTTTATAAGGTAATTAATTATATCTTGAATTGTATTATTGATAAGAATATTAATTTTAATATTACTGCTTGTTCTTGAAAAATATTTTGAATATTCTTTATTGCTTTCAATAATATTTAACGCTTTTTCGTAATTGCTCATTTTTATATTTTCTTCTAGCTGATTAATAAAATTATCAGCAGAATTTTCTTTAGCATTGTTTATTTTTCTAATAACAACAAATTTAGACATAAAACTAGAGAAATTATTATCATCGTCATTTAATATATTGTTTTCTTTTACAAATTTATCCATTTCTTCATTAAAGTGATTTTCTATTATTTGTTTTGAAACAAATGTATTTTGATATTTAAATAAAATATTCAACTCATATTCTAAATTATTATTGTGAGCCATTAATATTTTAAATGTTCTCAAAATATTAATATAATTTTCTCCCAATTCTATAGATTGTTGTATATTTAGGGCTAGTTTTATTAACTCAATTCTTTGTGTATCTATCTGTCTTTGGCTTATTTCTAACTCATTATCTTCTATTCTTCTTTTTAATACGTCAGTTTCATTTATATTGTTAGCTGTCTGTTCTTCCAATAGTTGAACCTTATTTTTAAGAGCGTTTAACTCTAGTCTTAAATTATTGTCAATTATTTTTTCAACAGTTTGTGGTTGTTCTTTTTTAAAAATGCCAACAGAATCTATTTGGAAAATCAAATAAAAAATAGCAAAAAATATTATTAAAATAATTAATCCAAAATATAAGAAAATATTGATTTTAGTGGCGGATTGTTTGATATTTTTTATTTCTGTATCTTTTTTAATATTTTCGATTTGTTTGTCTTTTTTAGTTTTAGCAACCATAATTTTACCATTTATTTATTATTTTTTTTCAGCCGGCTTTTTCTTCTTTGGAACATAAGCCTCTTGTTTTGGAACTTTAATAGGTTTCATTATTCTGGATGAGAATAATTTATCTTTATAGTATACTATTTTTTTGCATTTAACCGGAGGGTTTGCCTCAATAAGAATAATTTGATCGTCTTTTGGCAACCCAATAACTTCTTGAGGCATCAATAATTTTCTTGAAGATTTTTTTGTCGAAACTTGTCTTGCACCTGGGTTTAAATCCAAATATTTAGGTCTTGAGCCTTCGTCTTGGCTTACTACCGTTTTATCACCCAATAAATCAGAAATATATTTTGCAGTGTCTACGTTGTTTGCTGCGTATGTAATTCTAAATGTACAGTTAGACAAGAAAGAGTTCATACCTGATGCTTCATAAATAGCTTTTAACTGCTCGGTATCCTGCGTAATCAAGAACAATTTAACCCAATATCCTCTATAGTAAGCGATACCAGCTTTAATTTCTTCCATTTTTCCAAGAGTTGGAAACTCGTCAAGCAACATCATAACTCTATATTTTTCTTTCTTTTTATCCGGTAGTCTTTTTGTAAAAATACTGGCGCACTGTTGATAAAAAATCTGCAATAGAGGCTGTAATCTCATAACGTTGCTTGGAGAAATACCCACAAATAATGACGTAGCGATAGTTCTAAAAGTTCCAATATTGAAATCGCTTTTCATAGTTGCAGCGTCAACAAGCGGGTTCGCCCATAAATCAAGAGCTGACGCAGCGGTTGACGTAACGGAACCTCTTTCCTTATCTGGTTTTTGAAGATATGCAGCTAGGTTCATATAGCCGGTAGGGTGAATTTGTTCGCCCTTTGTATCTAAAATCACAGCAATATTGTAAGACACGTCGTCGCTTCTCAGTGTTCTCAAAACTTCACCCATGGAAGTAGGCCTGTCATCAAGGGCTAACAAGGCAAGCATTATACCAGTAGTTAAAGCTCTACCTTCATTTGTCCAGAATTCTTCTTTTGGCAATAAGAATTTTGTAATTTTCATCACATCGTCCACTTGGCTGCCATATTCCCTTGAAATAAAATCCATAGGATTATAACAATGAGTATACCCATCTTGATCTGCCGGATTCCATAAATAACATTTTTGCTTCATTTTGCTAGTTCTATAACCGCTTGTTACTTCAAAATTTTCAAGCTTAACATCATGAACAATTATAGAATCATCCCAAAATAATAAATTAGGAAACACAAATCCCGTTCCTTTACCAGAACCAGTAGGAGCAAACAATAAAGCATGTTGGCAGTTTATTTTATCAACAACGAGCAATGTTCCTTTATACATACCCATTGTCATTCCAGTTCCTTTATGCATTAATCCCGCTTTTTTCATTTCAGCGACCGTAGCCCAATGCGCATCACCATATTGAGATTCCGGCATTTTAAATGGTTTCCATTCAAAAATGGGCTCTCTAAATTTATAAATAATATAAGAAAAGATACTCAATGGAAAAAATGAGCCAAACAAAACTTTTGGAATAAAATAATTACCCCCAGCAAGCCCTAATTTATTAAAGTTATTTATTACAGCCTGCCACGATTGAATAAGCACATTAACAGTATACATTATTTGAGTTGCAAAATCCATTGAAATAATTCTAATTAAAACATGTTTTTTCTGCGTTAAGAAAATAACGAATAAACCGGTAATATAGAAACAGATTGATAGCGTAATAATACCCAAACTTCCGAGTACTATAAAATTTCTAAACGCTATAACTTGTTCTTCTTGTGCTTTTGACATAATATTTATTAAGAATTGTCTCTAAAACCTATGTTTATAAAATAAAGAAAAATTAAAATAAGTCAAGGATATATTGCTTAAATTTATGGAGATTGCAATTTTCAAAATAATTTGTTATTATAATCACACCCATATAAAAATGACTCTTTAAATAATAAATATTACTGTTAATTTTAATAAACAAAATACTACAAAATTTTATGAATTTTTTAAAAAAATATAAAAATATTTTTTTTCTTGGAATGCTTGGTGGGTTAGCTTTTCCGCCAGTGTATTTAATTATTTTTTTGCCAATATCATTTTATTATTTATTGGAAAAAATAACAAATTGTAATAACTATAAAGAATCGTTTTTATATGGAACTATCTTTGGTTTTGGGTATTACTTAATTCAACTTTATTGGATTAGTTTTTCATTATTTGTTGATATAAAAACTTATTTTTGGCTATTTCCATTTGCAATAAGTATAATCCCATTATTATGCGCATTTTATATAGGTTTTTCAATATTATTAACATTTTATTTAATAAAGAAATTTTCAATAAAAAATAATTTTATAATTACTGTTATTTTTGCAGCTTCCTATGTTATTTTTGAATATCTAAAGGGTTTAATTTTTCCATGGAACTTATTCTCATATACCATTGGCTTTTCCGATACATTAATACAAATAGTTTCAATTATAAATATTTATGTTCTTAATTTTTTCTTGGTGGTATTTTTTTGTTTTGGTTTTGTATTAATTGATTTTAAAAATAAGAAATTTCAAAACAAAGGATATACATGGGTTTATTTTATAATTTTTATGACTTTGCTAGTATTTGGTTTAGTAAGGCTACATAATGTTGAAACGATAAAACTAAGTCAAAATTTTAGATTAATTCAAGCCAATATAAAACAAAATTTGAAATGGGATAAAAATGAGATTGAAAATAATCTAAATAAACATTTAGAGTTAAGTGCGGGGGAGGGGGCTGATAAAATTGATATAATGGTTTGGACAGAAAGTTCTATGCCGTTTTTATTAACTCAAAATTCGGTTTTAAATAAAGATTTTGATGTGTTGAAAGATAGGGTTTTGATAACTGGAGCCGTTAGAGGCGAAATCAAAAATGGTGAAGTTAGCAAAATTTGGAATAGTATTTTTATTTTTCAAAATGGCAAAATAATAAATTATTATGATAAAACTGTTTTAGTTCCGTTTGGCGAATATATTCCGTTTTCAAAATATTTGCCGTTTGTAAAAAAGCTCACAAGTGGCGGAATAGATTTTTCTAAAGGTAAATCAAATAAAACAATTAAAATAAATAATATAAAAATTAGTCCAATAATTTGTTATGAAATTATTTTCCCAAATAAAGTTATAGATAAAAATAATCGGCCGAATGTAATATTAAATCTAACAAATGATGGTTGGTTTGGAAAATCCAGCGGGCCATACCAGCATTTAGTTGCAGCAAAATTTAGGGCTATTGAGAACAAAATACCGATAATAAGGGCGGCAAATACTGGAATTAGTGCTTATATTGACGAATATGGAAGAGTTAGACAAGAAATAAAATTGAATAAAACTGGAGTATTGGATATTATAAATAACTCCAATTCCGCTTTTTAAAATTATTTAATTCTTACAATTTTTATAATTATTCTTTAACATCATATCAACTTTATTTTCCAATCTTTTAGTCAGATTTTTAGAAAAATTTTCCATTATATAATTGCTAACGGCATAATTAGCAAATCTATTGTCAAATACATCAGAGTTATCAATTATAATAATTTTACCCTCTGTGATAAGATTGCCTTTATCAAGAATTTTATATTCCGTTGTGAAATTGATATTTTCAATTAATGTGCTGTTATTTAAAGAGGTTAATGATGAAGTTCTTCTGGTTTGAATATTCAAGACAATTTTTAAATCGCTATTTTCTTTATATTCTATGTTTGAATTGTTTATTAAATTATCCAAGAGAATTTTTTTATTTATTTTATTCAAATCTGTGCTATTAATGCTAAAATCAAAGCCCCTTTCAATAAAACAATAATTATTTTTTTGTCCGGAACATGATGATATAAATATTAAAAATATTAAGCAAAAAAATCTTTTCATAAGCAAAATTAGTTATTTGAAAAAAAGTGTATAATAATTTTTTTAAAAGAAAAGATTAAAATTTATTGATGATTTAGCAATGGGATATCTTAATTGTGAATGGTATTTATTGGTTCGTTTTTTCTTGGGGGTTTTAGTAAAAAGATATTAAATAGCTCTTCTTTGTTAACGGAGTTGACAAATGGCTGCATTACAATTTTTTATAAACGTATATATTCCAACGATAACAAACTCTAATAGTGTCAATCAATTTGAAACTATCCGTATTTTCAAAAGGTATTGATAAAGAATTAGCAATTATTAACGTTCCTTTTGGAAATTTTCTATATATATTTAAAAATAACTTTTGCTGTTTTGCTAAAATAAATGTTAATACAATATCAAACTTGAAATCGTCTAAATTAAAAATATCATCGTTTATAAATTTTATGTTTTTGGATTTATTGAAAATTTTTGAAATTTTATATGGAAAATTAGATATTTCATAACCAACAAGCTCCCTGGTAATTTGTGTTTGATTTAATCTTTTTTCAATACCAAATAACATTTTGCCATAACCGCTGCCAATGTCTAAAATTCTTAGTTTTTTAATTTTTTCTTCCGCAATATATCTTTGAATGTAATTGGCAATTATTTTTATGGATTTTGAATTTGAGCTCACTGTCGGGGAGTTTTTAAATCCTTTGCTCCAAATAAATAAAATAACCAAATATGTTGCAAGAAGACAACTCCAAATAAAAATTAAAATTGAAAAAATTGCGATAATGTTAAATAGCATTGAATTTTCCATAAAATAAATTTTCTTTAATAAATATACAATTATTTTGCAGATGGTTTCTTATTTTCTTCAATTCTTTTTCTTCTATAGCATTCTGCTTTATCTTTTAAATTTAACTGTTCGGTTCTTGCTATTGCAATGTCATTTTTGCCAACTTTCTTTGTAATTACGGAACCGGCGGCAGTTAAGCAGCAATCGCACAATTCAACGGGGGCTACCATAATAGTGCTTGAGCCGACAAAACAATTATCTCCTATTTTTGTTGAGAATTTGTTGAAGCCATCGTAATTGCATGTAATGCAGCCTGCGCCAATATTTGTTTTTTTGCCAATTGTTGTATCGCCAATATAGGTTAAATGTCCGATTTTTGTTTCTTCTCCTACTGTTGATTTTTTAATTTCAACAAAATTTCCAATATGGCAGTTTGATTTTAAAACTGTTTTTGGCCTAATTCTTGCAAATGGTCCGACACTTACCCCTTCTTCAAGAATACAGTCTTCCAAGTAAGAAAATGAATGAATTATTACATTTTTTGCAATTTTTACACCTGGAAGAAATACAACATTTGGTTCTATAACTACATCGTTTTCAATTTCGGTATCATAACTAAAATAAACGGTTTCTGGATCAACTAATGTAATGCCATTTTCCATAAATTCTTTTCTTTTTTGCTGTTGGAAAAGTTTTTCTGCAGCAGCTAAGTCATTTCTGGAATTCACACCCATAACCTCATCTTCATTTGCTATAATAAATGAAGAAAATAAACCTTCTTGTTTTGCTAATTTTATAGTGTCTGTTAAGTAATATTCGCCGCTGGCGTTTTTATTATCTATTTTTTTTAAGAGATTTTTCAGAATATTGCCTTTTATAGCTAAAATTGCAGCATTACATAAATCACTTTGTCTCATTTTTTCGTTTGCGTCTTTATATTCTATATTGTCAACTAAATTATCACCAATGACTACAACTCTTCCATATTTGTTCTTGATATCTTTTGTCTTGAAAATTAATCCAACTTGCGCAATATCTACGCAATTTAATTTTTCAATCATTTTTTGATATGTTTCCAATTTAACTAAAGGAGCATCTCCATACATAACTAAAATATCGTTATTTTTTTTCTTTATAGCTCCAAATCCAACTTCTGTAGCATGGGCAGTTCCAAGTCTTTCTTTTTGTATTATGGTAGTTATATTGCTACCTACACTTTTTCTGATTTGTTCTATATTTTCCACAGAACAAACACAAACAATTTCTTCAGCATTTAATTTTTCGGCTGTTTTGATTATATGCAAAACTATTTCTAAATTTCCTATTTTATGCAAATGCTTTGCGACAGTTGATTTCATTCTGGTACCTTTACCAGCGGCAATTATGATAATTGACAAATTTGACATATTTCCCACAAAAAAACTTGAATTATAAGTTTATAGGGTAATAATTAAATTATATTAATCAATAAAAAAAGTAAATGGTCTACATTTTTATAATGCTTTTAATAGTTTTAATCACTTTATTATTTTACTTTAGTGAGAGAAATAGATTTTTATCAAAAGTTGAAGACCTGACGGCTAATTTGCAGAAAGAAATTGAAGAAAGATTAAACCTCGAAACAAGATACAATAAAGTTTTAAATGATTTTAAGAAGGAAGAGGAATTTAATAAGAGCAAAAAGATTGATGAAACTCAATTAATGTTTACAAAGGTTAATATGTTAGATGACAAATTAACTTATTTTAATACGACTTTTAAAGCAAAGTTTGACGATATTATTGGGTTATTGCAAAATCAAACAAAAAATGTTGAGAAAGATAGAAATGAAGAAATTGCTGATATAAAGACATCTAGCGCAGAAAATCAAATAGAAATTCCAAAAGAAACTCAAATGGAGAATGTGAAAGAAACTAATGAGCCTACAATAAATAATGAAAAAATTGAGGAAAAATCAGAAAAACAAGATGATATAGTCAATCAAATTTTAGACAATGATATTAAGACCGATAATGTTGAAGAAAACTTAGAAAAAGAAGAGCATAAGGACATAATAGAAGAAATTAATAATCAAAACGAAACAGTCATAGAAAATAAACAAGAAAATAGCCTTAATAATGAAAATCCTCAAGATGAAATTGAAGATGAAGAGGACGAAGAAGAGGAAGAGGAAGAGGAAGAGGAAGAGGAAGAGGAAGAGGAGGATAGCACTGAGGATAATGGGGACAATGGTACTGGAGACACAGGAAATATAAATATAGATACAAATAATAATATTCAAGACAAAAAAGATGATTTAGACTTAAATTATGAAGCTGACGAAAAATTAAAATTAGAAAATATTAATAATAATGTTGAAATGAATGAAAATGCAAACAAAAAAAATTCCCACGAAAATTTTAAAGAGGTTAACAATACTTCTACAGATAGAGAAATTGAAACTGCATTGTTTGAAGAAAAAAATGGGCATAAAGTAGCTGATTTTGAATTTCAAGAACTTCATAGCAAAGATGATAATAATACTTCAGATAATTTGCCTAAGGCAAGCAATACCGGCAATGAAATGAAAGAAGAGTCCGATTTTGAAGAAGATTTAAAGTTAAATACTGATGTTGGTGAAGGTTTTGATATAAAAGACAGCATTGAAAAATTAAAAGCTCAACTCGAAGGAGATAAAAAGTGATAATAATCACAATTGTATTATGCATAACGAATATAGTTTCTATTTTTTTCATTTACAAAATATTATTGGAAAATAAAAATTATCTTTCAAGACTAAAAGAAATACAAGAATTAAAGCTGGAAAATCAAAAATTAATAGATACTATAAACCATCTAAAAATTATAGAGGGTGAAAAAAATATTCTTCAAAACATAATTGAGAAGAAAAATAATGAAATTTCTTTGCTACGAAATCAAATGGAAAATCTAAAAAATGATCTGGCAAGTATTGAAAAACAGTCCGAATTAACAAAATTAGAAAAAGAAAATTTATTGCAGGAAAAATTAGAATGGCAAAATGAAAAATCTAGATTGTTAAAGGAAATTTCATATAGCATAATTCAAGAAAATATAAAACAAAATAGTGAGTTGCAGGAAAAAAACAAAAAAGAAATTGAAAATATAACAAAAAATTTACATGAAAATTTTACTGGTGTTTTAGAAAAAATTCAATCTCTTAATGACGATACAAAAAAAACCGAAACAGAATTAGATTTGATAAAAAAGGGACTTTTAAATCCTGTTGGTGCGGGTTTAACATCGGAAACAACACTATCGAACATATTAAAAGCATCTGGTTTAAAAGAAAAACAAACAAAAGATGATATTGGCGACTACATATTGCAAACTTCGTTTAACACTCAAAACAGCGAAGAGGAAATAAAAAGGCCAGACGGAATAATTTATTTGCCTAATAATAATTATATCATAATCGACAGCAAGTCTTCCAAACACTTTTTAGAACTTCAGCAGAGCATTGAGAATAAAAATCAAGAGGAAATAAAGGAATTAAAAAGAAAAATAAAGGAAAGAATGAATAATCATTTGAACGATTTAAGTTCAAAGGACTACCAAAAAGCACAATTTGACTATTTAAATTTAAAGAAGGAAAGCAACGCAACTGTTATAACCGTAATGTTTTTGCAAACCGAAAGAATGTTTGAGATAGTAAAGGAAATAGATCCAAACTTTGAAATTAAATGCGCCTCAAGCAGAATTTATCCACTAACGCCGATTGGTTTAGTTAATTTATTAAATTCAGCAAAATACAACATTCAAAAAGAAAAACAAAATTTGAATTTTGACAATTTAAAAGAGGAATTAAGAAAATTATTTGATAACTTTGGAAACTTATTTTTACACTCAAAAAATCTAGGAAGAAGTTTAGAAAAAAGCATAGTTGAATACAATACATTTGCTGACATTTTTAACAAAAAATTGCTTTTAAGACTCAAAAACATGGAAAAAATTGGAATAGAATCCAACAAAAGAAATTTTAGCACTTCAAAACTTGATACTTACCAAATTTTAACTCAAAGCATAAACACTATAGATAGTGAAGCAGAAGAGATTGAGAACAATTTAATTGAGAATGATGACATTTAATAATCTGATTTTATTATGTTTAAGGATTGCAACGACTTTTTGTCTACTTCAATTTTTTGCTGTTAACTCCAATATATAAAAGTGCAGGTGCTGATATATAAATAGATGAATAGGTTCCTATAAGAATTCCTAAAAATACCATTAATCCGAAATTTTTAATGCTTTCGCCGCCAAACATAGACAATATTAATAAACTAATTAATGTGCTAGATGATGTCAACAATGTCCTTCTCAATGTGGTTGTCAAGCTTCTATTTATAACTGCAGTTAAGTTTTCCTTTTTATATTTTGGCAAAAATTCTCTTATTCTGTCGTAAATTACAACGGTATCATTAATTGAGTATCCAACAATGGTTAGTATGGCTGCAATAGAGGTTAAATCAAACTCAATTCCAAATATTGAATATATTCCAAAAACAATTATTACATCATGAAACAGTGTTATTATAGCACCTATTCCAAACTCAAACTCAAATCTAACCCAAATATATACCATTATAACTAACAAAGATAAAGCTAATGCTATCAATCCTTTTATAATTAATTCCCTTCCAACTTGTGGTCCCACAAAATCTGTTTTGTTGTATCTAACATCTTCATTAAAAAATGAATTTATAACACTCTTTATTAATTGCATTGATTCTGTTTGATTTAAATCTTTTTTGGCATGGGTATCTACTTCTTTTTCCGACATCTTTATTATAAATCCATCATCACCATAGCTTTGAATGTTAAAATCTTCAAATCCCTCTTGTAAAAAATCATTTCTTAGGCTTGCTATGTCTTTATTGTTTTTTACGGTAATATCAAACAACAAGCCGCCAGTAAAATCTATACCGAAATTTAGCTGCTTTACAAAAAAACTTCCAATTGATAGTAAAATAAAACACAAAGATATAAAAAAATAAATCTTATGGGTGCCTATAAAATCATAATATTCTGGAGACTTAAAAAATTTAAACATTATAAATAACCTCAAAAAAACAATGGAATACTGTTAAAACATTCCATTGCTAAAAATAAACTAAGCTTTTTCACCAATTTTTCTTATATGAGCAGCCAATCTACTAAGTTTTCTACTTGCTGTATTTTTTTTCAAAATACCATTTTTAACACCTTTCATTAGTTCGGATTCAAACTCAACAAATGCTTTTCTCGCATTTTCAATACTGCCCGTTGCAATTGCATCATTAACCTTTCTTAAGAAAGTTCTAATTCTACTTTTTCTTGCTTTATTAATCTCAGTCCTTCTTTCTATAACTCTTATAGCTTTTTTAGACGATTGTATATTTGCCATTTTAATCAATTAATTATTTTTTAATAACATAATAATGCGACACTTGGACTATATAATAGAAATTAATATATTAAATTCAAGAAAAAAATAAAATTTTTAAGCTTTGATGTGATGGTTGCAAGTAGCTCCAATTTGTCGCTCCGCAATATTTCCGCTCTTGATGGGAAATGTCTGAAGGACAAAAGGGCTGCAGATCTACTTAAATTTTATGCCAAATGTAAGATTTATTGAGGTATTTCTTGTTGTTTGTGTTAATGGGTTTGTGTTTCTATAATTGATTTCCCAAAATGTGCAATTTCCACTATATTCAAGTGCAGCTTTGCTTTCTATTAGTCTATTGTCATTGTTTAAATCCATTGTTCCAGAAAAAGAAATTTTCCATTTGTTTAAAAATTTAAAATAAATACCGCTATTTAATTGTTCTTGATTTGCAGTATACAATGCATTTTTATCCATTTCTAAATATATTAAATAAAGTCCAAAATCCCTAATACTAAAGTTTAGATTTAATTCATTTTTTTTGAATGAAAAGTCATCTTTATCACTTAAAAATCTATAATAAATGTCAAAATTGTTGTTTATTATATAAGATAAAAATCCAACATAATCAGACACATAATTCTCAAAACCAACTAAAATATTATTATCTTTTTTGATATTATCCCTATATCCTTGCGCCAAACCAAATCCAATATTATTAAATAAAGACCCCTCAAAACCATAGGTAATTCTGTTTCCGTATTCTATCCTGTCATAGCCAACAAACCTATTATTTGAAAATATATTTTCAAAGCTGATAGTCTGTGGAACGCTGTCTTCATTAGGAATTTTAGTCTCAAAATTATCCGAATTAGGACTTCCAGAATATTTTGCTATCGGTTGAATTGAAAAATCTGACAATAAAAAATTTTTTCTCCATTCAATATTTACCTGCGGTAAAACCCTGCTTTCGCTGCCTTTGTATTGTTTTGGATGTGTTCCGACTTGGTTTAGAGCATATAAATCGCCTTTTAACTCAAAATTTGTATTTATATTTCCAAGTTTTGTATTAAAATTATTATTTAAGCTTGGTGTGGCACTAAATCTGTTGTATTCAACTCCTGTGTTTCTAAATAAGCTCGTTGTATTAAAATACGCCTTATAATAAAGATTATTTGCATCATTTTTTGAAATTGTATCTTGCAAATTTAATTTCATAACTGGAGCATATTTTGGAATGTCATATATTAAATTATCCTCTAACAACTCTTGGAAAAACAAATTCGAAAATTGAAAGTAATTAAAGTTTGCGTTATTTGACAAATCCACTCTTGAAAAAGAAAAATTAGATTCCGTATAAGATAATCCGCTCTGGTGGTAATCTCTCAAATAATATCTATCACTTGCTATGCTTGCGTCTGTTGTAAAATCCCATAGTGAATTAAAATTATAAATGCCATCTAGAGAAGCAAATCCCCTCCACTGCTTATACTCTCCCTCCTCTAATTCTGTGTCGCCATAAGCATTTGTTAGTTTCTTTGATTTGCCATTATCATTCGTAATATCATTTTTAAAATTAAAAGCAAATCCATCACCAGATGTTATAAATTTAGTATTCAATAAATAATTTCCTTTTTGATATATTTTTGGAGTAAGCCTTATTCTGTAATTGTTTCCAATGATTTTATATGGGACATAAAGGCCGTAGCCATAATGGGTTGTGTTTTCAAATCCCGGCATTTCAAAACCGCTTATATCCATTTCACTAAGCTTCAAATAAGGCATATAAAAAATTGGGATTTTCCAAAACCAAACAGAAGTTCCAGTCAACTTCAAAGTTTTTTTATTCAATAAATCAATATCCATTTTTGAACTTCTTAACGAAAATAATGGAGTTTTTTCGTTTTGAAAATTTTTCATTATTTCATCGTAGTCTAAATTTATATTGTATAAATTTGTCGGACAGGCAGCATAAGTTCCTTTATCTAAAATGAGTTTATTTTCTCCGTCTCTTTCTATATGTTTACTTTCGATGTTTGAGCCATTTTTAAATACCAAAAGGCTTTTATAAAAGTTAGCATTCAAAAAATCATCCGCCATTTCCGCTTCCTCAGAATAAAAAAGAATTTCCGTTTTCTTATCATACACTTTTATGGCAGAATTAGCTTTTATTTTTTTTGTAGTTTGATTATATTCAACTTCATTTGCGTTTAAAATCCTATCTCCCCTTTTAATTTCAACATCGCCAATCGCTTTAATTATATTTTTATTTTCCCTGCTAACTTTGGTTGATTTTAACACGGTTTTTTCATCAGCTTTTTCCGCAAAAGCGTTTTGAATTAAAACAAAAAATAGTATTGCAATGTATATTTTTCTCAAAATATAAAATATCTTTCAACACCAAAAAAGATATGATATTGATAAATAAAAAACAAGTAATAAAAATATATATGAAATATAAAAAAGGGAAAAATGGAAAAGCAATATCAAGTTTTAGCAAGAAAATACAGACCACAAAGATTTAGCGAATTAGTCGGACAACCAGCATTAGTCCAGACTTTATCTAACGAAATTAAAAATAATAAAATACATCATGCTTTTATTTTAACAGGAATACGAGGTATTGGAAAAACTACAACTGCTAGACTTATTGCTAAATCCTTAAATTGTTCTTCAAGCGATGGTGCTAGAATTGACGCTTGTTGCGAATGCGAGCATTGCAAGGCTATTGCAAACTCAAGCGATCAAGATGTAATTGAGTTTGATGCTGCAAGCCACACAGGTGTTGATGATATAAGACAAATAATTGAAAGTACAGCCTACGGGCCAGTAAATTCAAGATATAAAATATTTATAATTGATGAGGTTCACATGCTCTCAAAAAGTGCATTTAATGCGCTTTTAAAAACATTAGAAGAGCCGCCAGCTTATATTAAATTTATTTTCGCTACAACAGAAATAAGAAAAGTCCCAATAACAATTCTTTCAAGATGTCAAAGGTTTGATTTAAGAAGGTTTAGTTATGATGAAACAAAAAATTATCTTGCAAATATTTGTAAAAATGAAGGATATGAAGTTGAAGATGGGGCTTTGTCAATTTTATCTAATTTTGCCGAAGGTTCAGCAAGGGACGCATTATCATTACTAGATAGAGCATTAAGCCATAATAATTACGAAAAGACTTTAAGTGAAAAAACAGTGGCTGACATGCTCGGCTTAAGCAGTAAAAAGAACATTTATGACCTGTTTATTAGCATGTTGGAAGGGGACAGCGAAAAAGCTTTAAACCAGTTTGAAAATATATATTCATATTCACTTGACATCAATGCTCTAATGCAAGATTTAATGGGAATTGCTCACAACATGATTATGGCAAAAACTTTAAAGAATTTCTTTGAAATAGCTCATTTGCCAAGCGATCAAGCGGAGATTATAAAAAACACAATTGGCAAAGTTAATTTAAGCTCACTAATGAGAATTTGGAAAATGTTGCTTAATAGTGAGAATGAATTGAAAAACAGCTTTGACGCCAAAAAGATTATGGATATAATTATTATAAATATTTGCTTTGGAAGTAGACTTCCAAGCTTGAGCGATGTTCTTAAAGTGCAAAATCAACCAGAAAACACTGCTAATACAACATCTAATAATAATGAGAAAAATTTAGTTGATAATATTACAAATATTTTCAGCGGAGCTAAAATTTTAAGTTGACATTTTTTTTAAAAAGTAGTATTGTCTAATAGAGAGAATAATTTGAAAGAATATGGGTGATACATCTGTAGCTACAACGAGAAGAGGTAGTGAAATTGATATGAAAAAGGCAAAAAAATATGCTCGTGGTGCAATGGATGCAAATCAATTTGCAGTTCCCTTTCACAGACAAAATATTTGGAAAAAAGCCAGGAGAAATGCGCCAGATCATTTTAGAATGATGCGTAGTGTTTGGAATGCGCCTTGGTTTACCAGTGAGAATAGTCGGTTGAAAAATTTTATATCAAGCATGGCTAAAGCTGGAAGATTGGCTTGGATGTCGGTTGGAGCTATACCGGCTGGTGCAACATTTTTACTACAATCAATAGCTAAACCATCTTCGTGGGCTGGGAAAGCAGCTTTTAGAAAAGGTGGCATATGGCTTAAAAGCAGAAATCCATTCAAAATGATAGGTGGTGCATGTTTATATGCTTTAGGAGGTATAGCTAAACTGCCGGATTATCTTTTGGTAAAACCGGTATGTATGTTGAGTGGATTCATTACTAGATATACTTTTGACAGTCGTTTGAATCCAAGATATGGAATACAGAGCGCAAAGCCGATAGATGAGGATACCTTAAAGACTGCAGCAAAAAAAATTGTTGACGATCAAGGAAAATTAGAAGGGTTAACTAAGGCTTTAAATTATAGGGATTTTAAGAAGAGAAAGTTGCAAGTAAGTAAAGTCATGAAGGGTGCGTTGGATGATAGATCAGACGATACTGTGCAATTTAGTGATGAAAATATAGGACAATTTCTTTTTAAAGTAAAATCACAATTAAAAGAATCGGAAAAACTAGAAGAAAGTAGAAGATTAGTAGATACTGGTTCCGCTATTACCTATAGATAAGAACAAAATTTGGATGGTGGTGCGGCCGAGAAGACTTGAACTTCCACTCCTTTTGGGAACAGCGACCTCAACACTGCGTGTCTACCAATTCCACCACGACCGCTACACTTTGAAAAATATATAATTAATTTTTTGTAATTCAAGCTATATTTTGTTGTAGTTTCATTAAAACAATTCGTTATATTTCCATCTAGCAAAATCTTTTGCAATAATGCTAGCCCACAAATAGTTATCTTCTACTATTAATTTTTTGTATCTGTCAGGCATGTCTTTATACAGCCTTTCTACTGTATCGGCCTTATAGACCAAAATTAATAAATCTATATATTTTGTAAATATGTTGTTTTCATCTACTATTTTTTTATATTTTTCATCATAGTAAAATTTATTCCAATCAACAGCATCGGCTGTCAATGCTATTTTTAACATGTTTTCCCCATTTTCATATTTGGAAAAAGCTGCCAAAATTTCGTCAAAATCACTCTCAAAAAAATTAAATAGTTCTGATCTTAAGTATGATATATCATCATTATGCCGGTCCATAAAGAAAGATATATTCTCCATTTTATATAGGGCTATTGAGTGATTTGTGTCTTTGGTTGGAATTAAGCAGCTCGGCATTGGAAAATAAAATGGTGCTTGAGTTAGATTTATGGCTCTTTTTATTGGTTTTGTGTCTTTCTCGTCTATTTTTTTAACTATATTTTGATTATTTTTTGTTTTGTAATTTTTTATTTCTGTCTCTTCATCTTCTGTTTCATTGAAATTTTTCAGTTTTATGTCTTCATTTATTTTTAAATCGTTAATTGGTGAAATATAATAATCAAAAGCAATATATTTGGCTTGAGTATCCCTTATATTTTCTAACAAAGACCAAATATTAGCTATTGGCAAATATTCAGCCATACTGCTGCAAATTACTAAGTCAGCTTTTGGCAATGGTTCATTGCTTGCGTCAAGAGTTATAAACAACTTGTTTTTTTCGTTTCTAAAATATTGCCTATTGTCTTGAATGACTTCATCAACTACATCAACTCCAATATAGTTTAAATTTTTATCTTGTAATGCTTTACAATTTTCAATGTCATAACCATCTCCGCATTGAATTTCTAAAATACTGTTAACTTTATCGTCCAATATGTTTTTTATTGAAGTGATGTGTTGTTTTGTATATTCAGACATATTTTTTCCTGCTATTTTTAAATTTATCATGAAAATTTTGTTTTTTATTTTTCATATCAAACCATAAATTTTATTAAATAATTTTTTTATTTTGTTCTTTTTGCTAACTTCTTGCCAATCTTCAAATATTCCTTGTTTTGTGTGTTCTCTTGTTGTTTTTCTTCTAAAATCAATTCCAGAAAATTTTTCATAGTCTCTTAAGGTTCGTTTTGTTCCTAAATTATATTTATCTAAATCTTGCAATGCTTCTTTATTTCTGGTTTTTTGTATACAAAAAAGGTGCTGCTGTCTTAATTTTGAAATATTGTTTAATTTCTCATTATTGTTGATAGGTCTTGTCTTTATGCCATTTGCGGTTTTTTTATTGTTATATAAATGATATATAATATTTTTGTTAAAATTTAATATTTTCCAACCGTTTGTAAATAGCCTTAAGGCAATTGTTGGCTCTTCACCTAAAAAAAATAATTTTGTGTCATACGGTATAATTTTAATAAAATTAGTGCTTGAAAAAGCAAAACCAGCAGAAAAACCCGCAATACTTATATATTTTTTTATAGCAGAAACACCAATACATTTTACACATCCAGAATCAAAACTTAATTTCATGCCATATATATTATTAGAATACTTAACATCTCTCTGATTTTCATTATTGTAGTCAAAGCCAGCTGCATATGCTGTAAGAACTATTTTATTTGTTTCATTTTTTTTAATTTGCTCTTTAATTTCATTTACTAAAACATTATCCCAATCTTTTTCAAACCTTGTGTGAGAATCAATCATTAAAGTCCATTTTTCATCTTTGCATAGTTTTTGCACTCTATTTCTAGCCCAACAGCAACCTTGACTTTCCCTATAATCTACCTCATCAATTCTTAATTGTTTAGGTTTGGTAAACGGAATTTCAAACAAATGTTTGTCCTCATCGCCTTTCATATCGTATTGATGACAAATTCCAACAAAAATATTTTCTGGTCGTTTTGCTTTCGCAAATAAGTCTTGTAATGTATACTGGAGCTCTGAATCTCTATAGCTTGCTATTTGAACGAAAATTGTGTCTTCTGATGTGTATTCTTCCATTTCCAACATGTAAAATAGTAATATTACTATATTTCTAATAAAGTAATTTTCAATAAAATAATAGACAATAAAATAAAAGATTATATATTTATTTAAGTCATTAATTTTTGTTAGATATGAAAACAGGTATTGAAATTGCAAGGGATAATGGAATTTTGCCAATAAAGGAAGTGGCCGGAAGAATTGGCATTAATGAAGAGGATTTAGAGTTTTATGGAAAATATAAAGCAAAAATTTCACAAGATTTTATTGGCAGTTTAAAAGATAAAAAAGATGGAAAACTGGTTTTGATTACGGCTATAAATCCTACGCCAGCTGGTGAAGGAAAAACTACTACTACTATTGGTTTGGGACAGGCTTTGTGGAAACTTGGCAAGAAAAGTATTGTTGCTCTTAGGGAGCCATCTTTGGGTCCATGTTTTGGTGTGAAAGGCGGAGCTACTGGTGGTGGCCATTCGCAAGTTATTCCTATGGAGGAGATAAATTTGCATTTTACGGGCGATATTCATGCTATTACGACAGCTCACAATTTGTTGTCAGCTTTGATTGACAACCATATATATCATGGAAATTTATTGAATATAGACATTAATAATATTAAGTGGAAAAGAGTTCTTGATTTGAATGACAGGGCTTTGAGAAGCATTACTGTTGTGTGCGGCAAAGACGGGACTAAGAGAGATGATGAGTTTATGATAACTGTTGCGTCTGAAATTATGGCGATTTTGTGTTTGTCTGAGAATATTGAAGATTTAAAAAAGAGGGTAGGGCGAATTTTAATTGCTTATGATATTAATGGAAAACCAATTTTTGCTAAGGATTTAAAAGCAGCTGGTTCAATCGCTGTTTTGTTAAAAGATGCTATTAGTCCAAACTTAGTTCAAACGCTTGAGGGGACGCCGGCTATAATTCACGGTGGGCCTTTTGCAAATATTGCTCATGGCTGCAATAGCATTGTGGCTACAAAGACTGCATTAAAGTTGGCGGATTATGTGATTACAGAGGCTGGATTTGGTGCGGATTTGGGTGCTGAAAAATTTTTTGATATAAAATGTAGAAAGGCTAATTTAAAACCTAATGCCGTTGTTTTGGTAGCTACGGTTAGGGCTTTAAAATATAACGGTGGAATTGATAAAAAAGAATTGTCTGTTGAAAATTTGAAAGCTTTGGAAAAAGGAATAGCGAACTTAGCTCAACATATTGAAAATTTAAGAAAATATAATATTCCAGTTATTGTTTCTTTAAATAAATTTTCTAGCGATACGAATAATGAAATTGAGTTTATAAAAAAATATTGTGATAAGCTAAAGGTTGATTTTGCTGTTTGCGAGGGATGGGAAAAAGGCGGAAATGGCGCAGTTGAACTGGCTAAAAAAGTATTAGCTGAAGTTGATAGTAAAGATAGTAAATTCTGCACTTTATATGAGGAAAAATTGCCGATTAAGGACAAAATTAATATTATAGCTAAGGAAATATATAGGGCTGATAGTGTTGAATTTTCCTCAAAAGCCGAAAAAGAAATTGCTAAGATTGAAGAGCTTGGATTTGATAAAATGCCAATTTGTATTGCAAAGACGCAATATTCTTTTACCGACAATAAAGATTTGTTGGGTGCTCCAAAAGGCTTTAAGATTACCATAAGCGATGTTAGGCTATCAAACGGTGCTGGATTTATTGTGTGCTTGGCTGGTGATATTATGACTATGCCGGGGCTTCCAAAAGTTCCTGCAGCTGAAAATATTGATTTGGATGAAAATGGTGAAATAGTAGGGTTATTTTAGAAGTATGATATTGCGGTTATTATATGGTGGTTTTATGGATTCCCGCCTTTGCAGGAATGATATAGCTGAACTAAATGGAAAACTGTCATTTCCGCAAAGGCGGAAATCCATAAATTCCATAGGAGAATAAAATGAACTCATATATTAAAAAACTTACTTTGACAAATTATAGAGTGTATGAAAATAACTCATTTAATTTTGAGCCAAAAATTAATATTATTTATGGCAAAAATGGAATTGGAAAGACAAATATTTTAGAAGCTATTTCGTTTTTATCTCCGGGCAAAAGTTTTTCCAACTCAAATTTAAATGATGTTTTAAAGTTTAAAAAAAATAATTGGACTATTTTTGCCAATATTGAAAATGATGACATTGTTGATACTTTAGCTGTTTTTACCGAAAATGATAATGAAAACTTAAAAAAGAAAATCAAAATAAATGGAAATTTGGTTAAAAGCCAAGAAGAACTAAACAAAATTTTTAATATTATTTGGCTAACGCCGGATATGCAAAACATGTTTAATGATGATAAGTCTGTTAGGCGAAGGTTTTTAGATAGAACAGTTTATTTGCTTGATAATCAACATTCTACAAGAGTTGCCAAGTATGAATTTTTAATAAAAGAAAGAATGCAGGTTTTGCAAGATGAATGCAAGTTTGACAATAAATGGCTATCAGTTTTAGAGGAAAAAATTGCTGAGTCTGGAATTTCCATTGCTGTTGCAAGAAATGATGTCGTCAGAAAAATGAATCTGCTTTTGTCAAAATATGATTTTAATTTTCCAAAATTTACGATTACTCTTGATGGTTTTTTTGAAAATTTAATGTTAAACGATATAAAAGCAATAGAAGCGGAAGATAAATTTAAAGAAATTTTATTAAATTCCCGAAATAAAGACAAAGAAACAAAAAGAACCAATGAAGGAATTCATAAGACTGATTTAAGATTATTTTATCAGAATAAAAAGATAGATGCACAGTTTTGTTCTACTGGCGAACAAAAATTATTTTTGGTTTCTTTAACTATTTTAAAAGCCCTGATGTGCAAAGAAAATAAAAAAGCCTCGCCAATTGTTTTGCTTGATGAGGTGTTTTCATATTTAGATAAAAATAAAAAACTTGAATTATTTAACGAGTTATTAAAATTAAATATTCAATCTTTCATAACTGGAACTGATATTGGTGTTTTTGGCAATATTGCAGATGAAAAATCAAATGTAAATTTCATAAATCTTGAAGAATAATGTTTCTAATACTTTTGTAATGCAACGAGTTTATTGAAAGTCAACAATTATATTTTTCTTGATTTTTATTCAAATAAATGCTCTTTTTAATTTATAAAATAAAAATATGTCAAATGGATAAGATTTTTAAAAAAAATATAATTTTTTCAATTTTATTTATCTTTATACTATTCTTTCTTTATAAAGTAAAAAATATTCTTTTGCCATTTGTTTTAGGAGCTTTGATAGCTTATTTACTAGAAAATTTAACATCCATATTAGAAAAAAAAATCGGAAGTAGAAAAATAGTTGCTATAGCTTTAGTATCTGTATTTTCAATACTAATAATATTGTTTTTTACTTTTATAATACCGATTTTAATGGATCAAATTACAAAACTAGTTATGGAATTTGCTAATTACATAACAAAAAATAGTGATATTCTAGGTGAAAAAATATTAAAAATAACAGATTATTTAAATATAGATATTTCAGAGTTAAGTATTAAAGCTTATATAACTAACTATAGTAAAAATATTGCTGGATATTCTATAAATTTATTAAATAGTATTTTATCAAAATCAATAGCCTTGTTAAGTTTAATATCACTACTAATTATTACACCAATAACAGCATATCATTTTTTATTAGAATGGGACAATATAATAAAATCTATTTATTCCTACATACCGCAAAACAAACAAGAAGAATCAAAATCTCTTTTTAGGGAAATAAATTCTGTTTTATCAGGATGCCTTAAAGGCCAATTAAATGTTTGTGCAATATTGGGATTATTTTATGGAACCCTTCTGATGGCAAGCGGATTAAAATATGGATTTGTAATAGGATTATTAACTGGATTAGCAAGCTTTATTCCATATATTGGGATGTTTATTGGATTTGTTATAGGACTAATAATGACAATTTATCAGTTTGGCTTAAATATTCCATATATTGTTCTAATTTCATCAATATTCATGTTAGGACAATTTCTAGAGGCAAACTTTATAACACCAAAATTTGTAGGCGACAAAATTAAGCTGCATCCACTTTGGGTAATATTTGCATTATTCTGCGGGGGAACATTATTTGGATTTTATGGGTTGTTATTGGCTTTGCCAATATCTGGAGTTATTGGCGTATTAATTAGATTTTATATAAAAAATGTATAGTAAGAAAACAATAGATAAAAAGAGGTCTATAGGTCTTGCTTCAAAGGAAGTTGGACTTGAGGGGCATGTTTTAAGATTTTGGGAAAAAGAATTTCCGCAGTTAAAAGCAAATATAGGCAAAGGCGCAAGAAGATATTATTTTGACAAAGATATAGAAAATATTTTGAAAGTTAAGTATTTGCTATATGAAGCTGGTTATACAATAAAAGGTTTAAAAAATTTACTTGCAACAAACAAAAGTCTTTTAAAAAAAGATTTGGATACAATAAAAAAAATGACAAAAATAGTCGATAAAGACAACATAAATAATGACAATATTGCCGAAAATATTAACAATCTTATCGAGGTTCAAGTTAAGCTAAAAAATTTCATAAGAAAGTTTGAAGAGTTTAAAATTTAACTTTTTAGATTGCTGAGATTTGTAGATTGACTATAGTATTTCAAACCTTAAAACACTGTTATATTGGCTCATATTTCAATAAATTTACTAAGCATATTTTTTAATATAGAATAAATATTGCTTTATTAATTGTTTTTTTCTTGATTTTTAAATTACAATGAATACCATTCTATCGTATATGTTTTATATGAATAATTGGAAAAAAGATGAAAATTGTAGGATCTATAAAAAACTTGAAAAACAGAGACAAAAATTGTAAAGTTGTTAGAAGAAAAAAGGCTAAAAAAGGTGGCGGAAAAAAGTCCGTCTTAGTTGTAATTAACAAAGTAAATCCTAGATTTAAAGCTGCTCAAGGTTAATAGGTTTTTGAATGGCAACAAGTAATGAAGGCCCAAAAAAACAATTATGTTGTTCATTTTGCGGAAAAACGCAAAATGAAGCTAAAAAATTGATATCCGGTCCCGGTGTTTGTATATGCGATGAGTGTATTGCCTTATGCTATGATGTTGTAAAACATGAATTAGCTGGCAGTACCGCTCAATTGTCTTTTAATAAAAATAACTTAAGACCAAGAGAAATAAAGGCTGTTCTTGATGATTATGTCATTGGACAGGAAAAGGCGAAGAGAATTCTTTCTGTTGCCGTTTATAATCATTATAAAAGAATAAATAATCTCAATGAAAAAGATAATGATGTAGAAATTTCTAAATCAAATATTTTGATAATTGGTTCTACTGGCTGCGGAAAAACTTTAATGGCTCAAACATTAGCAAGAATACTTGATGTTCCTTTTGCTATTGCTGATGCAACTACATTAACAGAAGCTGGTTATGTAGGCGAGGATGTTGAAAATATAATTCTAAAGTTGTTGCAAAATGCCGACATGAATGTAGCAAAAGCAGAAAGAGGCATTATTTATATTGACGAAATTGATAAAATTACTCGAAAAAGTGAAAACCCGTCACTTACAAGAGATGTTTCAGGGGAGGGAGTTCAACAAGCTTTATTAAAATTAATTGAGGGAACTGTAGCAAATATACCACCGCAAGGCGGCAGAAAACACCCAAACCAAGAATATATAAAAGTTAATACAACTAATATTTTATTTATTTGTGGCGGAGCGTTTATCGGTCTAGAAAAAGTTATTGCTGAAAGAAATAAAGACACGACCATAGGATTTGGTGCAAATGTTAAAATGATGAATGATAGAAAGTTAAAAGATTTGCTTAACCAAGTTGAAACTGATGATCTCATAAAGTTTGGGTTAATACCAGAACTAGTTGGAAGATTGCCAGTTGTTTGTACTATTGATGAGCTAAATGAAGCGGATTTAATAAAGATTTTGACAGAGCCAAAAAATTCAATAGTTAAACAGTATACAAAACTATTTCAATTAGAAAATGTTGAACTTGAGTTTGAAAAAGAAGCATTGCATGAAATAGCAAAAAAAGCCATAAAAAGAAAAACAGGAGCAAGAGGTTTAAGGAGTATTGTTGAAGATTTGCTAATTGAAACAATGTTTGAAATACCGTCAGACAAAGAAGTTGAAAAGGTTATAATTACTAAAGAAACAGTGATTAATAGAGAAAGACCAAAAATTATTTTAAAGAAAAAATAATCAAAAAATAGTTCCCTTTTGTCAACTGCGTTGAAATTTCCCATCAAGGATGGGAAAGATTAGAGTGGTGGTGAAGGAGATTGCAAAGATTGTGGCGGTAGTGAAAACATTAGTGCGGCAAGCCAGAACAATCTTTCCCATCCTTGAGGGGAAATGTCCGAAGGACAAAGGGGAGCCGCTATTTATTATTATAATGAAAATAAAAAAACTACAATTACCAATTCTAAAATAGCGACACTACAGAATAATAAATATTGAAAACTAAAATTTTTTCTATATATTTAATCATGAATAACAACTTAAAATGTTATGGAAACAATAAATATTATACATAATCGAAGAAGCATAAGAAAATTCATCAAAAAAGAAATTTCAGAAAAAGATATTAATACAATTTTATCGGCTGGCATGACTGCTCCTAGCGCTATGAATAAGCAGCCATGGAGATTTATTTTAATTACCGATGACAAGATAAAACAAAAAATTACAGAAATTTCCCAGTATGCGCAAATGACCGTTGAATCACCTTTATCAATATTGGTCTGTGCTGATAAGAATGCCAGTTTTGGAGATTATTGGCTTATTGACTGTTCTGCATGCATTCAAAATATGCTTTTAAGTGCATGTGCCCTTGGCATAGGAAGTGTTTGGACTGGTATTAATGAGAACAATAGAAAAGAGTTCGCAAAATTATTCAATTTGCCTAATAATATTGTTCCTCATTCCTTGGTGGTATTTGGTTATTCAAATATTGATTTTGAAAAAAGAGATTATTTTGATAAAACAAAAATTCATGAAAATAAATGGTAATAAGGAAAATTAATTATGAAACAAAAAACAATACAAAATTCTATATCATTTAGCGGCGTGGGCTTGCATAGCGGAGTTAAGGTTAATATAACTATCAATCCAGCTGATGCTGATACTGGAATTATTTTTAGAAGAGTTGATATAAAAAATAAAAAAAATGAGATTAAAGCTTTATATTCTTCTGTTATAACCACAAATCTTGGAACTACTATTGGTTTATCAAACAATTTTCAGCAATTTTTAAGCAAAACTTTGTTGAAATTCGGAATCTTAAAAGATTTTGGAATACTCGTAAAAACTATAGAGCATTTTATGGCAGCTTTATGGGCTTGCGATATTGATAATGCTATTATTGATATAGACAACGTAGAAATACCAATATTAGATGGTAGCGCTGATTTATTTGTGAAAGAAATTAAAAAAGCCAAAACAAAAGAATTAGACAAAAATAGAAAATATTTGACAGTAAAAAAAGAAATAGAAATCAATAATGGCTTTGGAGCTATTAAATTAATTCCTTACAATGATTTTAAAATTGATCTATCTATTGATTTTAAATATGGCGGCATTGGACAGCAAATCTATTCTTTTGATGGCAAACAAGAAACATTTATACAAGAAATAGCGCAAGCTAGAACATTTTGCAATATTAAGGATGTTAAATTTATGCAAAAACACGGTTTAGCACGAGGTGGCAGCTATGATAACGCCATGGTTTTTGACAATCATAAAATGTTAAATCAAAAAGGCTTTAGAACCGAATGCGAACCTGTAAAACATAAATTATTAGATTGCATAGGCGATATGTTTTCCAGTGGTTATTTTATGAAGTGTCATATAATATCAAACAAAGCCGGTCATACGCTTAATAACCAAATTCTTAAGAAATTATTTTCTGATGAAAGTAATTACGAAATAAAATAGAGTAATATAGCTTCATCTTCTGGAATGTTATGCTATTTTTTAACCACCGCATTAATCTTTCCCATCCTTGAGGGCGAAGTGCGAAGCCGGGCCGATGACTGCTTGCAGGCAATCGGCAGCCTGTCGTTCGGCGAAGCTCTGACGAAGTCAAATGTCCGAAGGACAAAGGGGAGCTACTTACAATTAATCTTTCCCCTCCTTGTGAATTTTACCTTGAAGTGCACCACTCAGGTGGACTTTCGTAAAACTCAGCTGGAGTGCGATATCCTATACTTTTTCTTGGAATATTATTAATTTCATTTGCTATAGTATCAAGGTCTTTTTGGGTTATTATTGTTATATCTGTTTTTCTTTTTGGTAACCATCTTCTTATTCTTCTATTTGTATTCTCACAGCCACCTTTCTGCCAAGGACACATGGCATCACAGTAATATGGTTCTATATTATGTAGTTTTATTTCTAATGGCCTTAAAAATTCTATACCTCTATCCATAGTCAAAATCTTTATTCCTTCTGAATGTTTATATATTCCATTTAATACTGTATCTGTTTTTGCATTTTCGTTTTTTATTAATCTAATAAGTTTACTTGGTCTATTAAATAGTGTAGTTACATTATTTGTTGTTTGTTTATTAAATTGAATAAGATCTGCTTCCCAACTATTAATACTATCGGAGTTTATTCTATTATCTATGGATGGTAAGTTTCTAAGTTTATTAATAATACAATGATTGTTAACATATCGTTTCTTATTGTAATTTGGTAATAACTTTTTTAAATCTTTGTTATTATTGTAAACAAATGAATATATAGTTTTATGACTTACATATATTTTTGATTTATCTAAGTTTTTTAACTTTTCTAATTTTAATCTACCAGATATTTGTTCTGGAGACCATTTATTATTTAATTTATCAATAACATATAGTTTTAAATCATTATTATCTTTAACTTTATTATTTCCTTTAAATCTTATATTTTTAGATTTTTGTTGAGCCTCCACCCACGAATAGTCATTATTAGTATTACCTACATTATT
>CAZBNS010000005.1:0-34343 GCA_964493475.1 uncultured Rhizobiaceae bacterium
TATATATATATATATATATATTAAAGGTTTTTGGATATTTTTAAAGATTGCTGAATATCTTGTAAAGATTATTGAAGATTTTTTGAAGATATATGTTTTAAAGGTTTTTGAATATCTTGTAAAGGTTGTTGAATATCTTGTAAAGGTTGTTGAATATCTTTTAAAGGTTATTGAATATCTTGTAAAGGTTATTGAATATCTTGTAAAGGTTATTGAATATCTTGTAAAGATTGTTGAATATAGATTAGATAATTTTTTGCATGTACTGGTTAATAGTTTCTTGGATGTACTTGGCATGATTTTATTAAAGATATTATTTTCCTTGATGATACTAGAAAATAAAATTATAAAAAGCAATATAAATGATGGTTTTAAAATAAAAATAATTGAATAGAATTACATTATACTCATTAATTAATAGCTAAATAAGAGTAAAATCAAAATTATTGTTTATATTTTAAAAATAAAATATAAAATAGAGAAAATACCAATAAATCTATAATTTGAGATTATATAAGAAATATTTAATAGGAAATTTATTTAAACCGCTGATAATATCGCTGACTGTTTTGGTGTTGGTTATTTGGAGCAGTAGAGTAATTAGATTTATGGATTATCTTGTAGAAGATGGTGCTGAATTTGTAAGTTTTTTTAAATTGACATTGCTTATTTTGCCTTCGTTGGTGTTGATGATTTTGCCGCTTACTGTTTTTTTAACTGCTATTTTGACTTATAATAAACTTATAGAAAATAGGGAAATAGTTATTTTAAGAAATTGTGGAATTAAAAAAAGCCAACTTTTAAATCCGCTAATTGTTTTGTCTGTTGTTATTGTGATTTTTTCTTATTTTATAAGTTTGTATGGTTCTTATAAATCTAATTTGATGATAAGGGAATTGAGGCAGGAAATTCAAGATAATATTTCATTTTCAATGGTGAAAGAGGGATCGTTTGCGAAGTTTAAAAATATTGTTATTTATGCTGATAAGAAAGATAAAAATAAAGCTTATAATATATTAATTTATAATGAGGGAAAAGCTCAAAATGATAAAAACTTTCTATTGCAGGCAAAATTGGCGGAGATAAATGCTGATATTATAACTTTATATGATGGAAATATTCAGCAATTTAGTTTTGATTATAGTGATTCACCGGAAATTGTGTTTTTTAAAAAATATTATGTAAATTTGAATAGCTTAATTGATGGTAGCATTTCTTCTGTTGTTAGAACAGATAGTGCTTCGACGCTAGAGTTGGTTAAAGTAATTAAAAATTATGATGAATATAAGACACTTTTTCCAAATAAAAATAAGGTTATTTATGAAATTAATTATAGGTTAACTTTTCCGTTGTTGTCAATTATTATAGCTTTGCTGTCTGGTTCGCTGATGTTGGAAGCGACATTTAATAGGGTGAGTAATTCTAAAATTTTGCTTAAAACTTCAATAATTTCTGGCTCTGTGTATATTGTTTTGTTGTCATTATATCAAAAAGTTGCTGATAGTTTAATTTTTTTGTATATTTTATATATTTGTATTGCGATTTTATTGTTCTTGTCTTTTAAGATGGTAAAAGAGAAAAAAATAATGTAAGGGTTTATTTGATGTTTAAGATAAAAAAATTTTCTATTTATATAGCAAAAGATATTTTGAAAAATTTCCTTATAATGTTTCTTGGGCTGCTTTTATTATTTTTTGCGGTTGATTTTTTTGAAGTTTCAAGAGATGTGAAACAGATTGATAACGGGCTTAAAATTGCTGTTCAAATTGTTTTGTTTAGAATTCCAAATTTATTAGAAACGATTTTGCATTTTATTATTCTATTAGCTGGGCTTTTTACTTTTTATAAGCTTTCAAATAATAGCGAAATTGTTGTTATGAGGAGCAGTGGAAGATCCATATTTCAAATAATAGAGTTTCCTACATTTATAGCTTTTTTGTTTGGCATTTTTGTTATAGCTGTTTATAATCCAATATCGGCAAGTCTTAATATAAAATCCGAAAGGCTAAAAAATATTTATTTAAAAAATGAAAAGGAAGATTTATTTGAGGCTAAAAATGGTATTTGGTTTAAGCAAAAAAATATAGAAGATAAGGAAGGCTATATTATAATTAAGGCTACTAGAGTGTATAAAGAATTGCTGATTTTTAATGATGTTATGTTGATTTTTACAGATAATGACAACAATTTTGTTAAAAGAATAAATGTTGGAATATCAAGATTAAATGATGATAACACCTGGACGCTGACTAATAACTATATAACACGAAAAGGGGAAGAAACTGAGTTTGTAAAAGAAATAAAGTTAAAAACAAATTTAACGAAAAGCTTTATATCAAAAACGATACAGAACAACTATGAATCAATTTATAACATACCATTCTGGACGTTAAGAAATTCAATAAAAGATTTAAAAGAATCAGGATTTGATTCCAGAAAATTTGAAATTAGATATTATTATATGCTCACATTGCCTTTTTTATTTGCAATTATGGTTTTAATTTCCGCTTATTTTGGAATTATTAATAATAGAGAAAATAAAAAATATATTTCGGTCATTAAAGGAATAGCCCTTGGTTTTGCAATATTTATTACGCATAATATAGTTTTTGAATTAACAAGCGCTGATAAGCTGACTATTTTTGATGGTTCAATTTTGATAGTTGTAATTTTTATAATATTGGCAATTTATTTGTTAATTAAAAAAGACGTATTAAGCAATCTTAACAAAAAATTCTAAATAAATGAAAATTATCAATTATTTTTTTATTTTTTTTATTAAAATATATCAAGTTGCAATTTCACCGTTTTTTCCAAAGAGATGCAATTTTGAGCCATCTTGCTCCGAATATATGATTGAGGCGGTAAGAATTCATGGAGTTTTTAAGGGTGTTTATTTGGGAGTAAAAAGAATTTTAAAATGTACTCCGAACCGTCAATTTACGTTTGATCCCGTTCCGCCAAAAAAGAAAAGTAGACAATAAATTTCTTAATATTATATTTATATATAGTTGCAGTTGAAAAACAGGAGAATTATGTATAGCAAAATAAAAAATATAGTTCCGCACAAGATTAGATTTGATAACTTTAGCGCCAGATTACTAGAGAAAAATCAAGACTTGGATTTAGTTGAAAATTTTTTTAGACATAATAAAGATTATTATGAAAACAATTCAACAATGAAATCAGACAAAAAGAGTGGTGAATTTATTTTCAATTTTATACCCGCAAACAAAACTATAGAGGATAAATTTATAATTGGTCTTTTTGATAATAATTCTTTGATTGCTTTATTTAATTTAATTCAAAACTTTCAAGAAGAAAATCAATGGACTATGGGGGAATTTGCCATTGATTTAGACTACAGGCATAAGGGAATAGGGAACAAATTATTAAAGGGTATTGAAGAGTTGCTATTAACTTTAAGAGTTAATAGCTTGATAATGTTTGTTAATCAAAATAACTCTGCTGGAGTTAAATTTTTAACTAAAAATTCTTTTACAGAAGTTAGAAGAGCCCCAGATGGAGATATTATGATGATTAAAAAACTTGAAAAGAAAGAGCCTACCATTTATGATAAGTTTTTCAAAAATGGAAAACTAGTTTCTTTGCCTTCAAAACCTAGTGAGCAGCAGGAATTGTATAAAATTATGCAATCTTGGTTTGAAAAAGGCAGAAAATATACAGAACCAGAAATTAATAATATTATTAAGTCAAAAATAGAGCATAGCGATCATGCTACGATTAGAAGAAATTTGGTTGATACTTGCTTTTTGAAAAGAAGTACTGATGGGAAAGAATATTATATCAATTAAATTTTAAAGTCTTGCCATTAAATAAATTATTTGCTAACATAATGACTACGTTAATTTGATAATAGAATTTAAATGGCTGATATTATAACACTAGATAATGGTTTAATAGTCATAAATGAATATATGGACGATGTTGAGTCCGTATCTGTTAACGTGTGGGTTAGAACTGGAAGTAGAAATGAAACTAAACACATAAATGGAATTTCTCATTTTCTAGAACATATGGCTTTTAAGGGAACAAAAACTAGGAATACGCAACAGATAGCTGAAGAATTTGATAATATTGGGGGAAGGGTAAATGCTTTTACATCATTATCTCAGACTGCTTTTTATACGAAAGTTTTAAAAGAAAATACAGAAAAAGCCGTTGAATTACTTGCTGACATTGTGCAAAATTCAATATTTCTTGAGAGTGAAGTTGAAAAGGAAAGGCATGTAATATTGCAAGAATTGGCTATGACAAAAGATGATCCATCTGACATAATTGGCGATTATTTTATGGAAACTGCATACAAAAATCAGCCTTATGGAAGAAGTATTTTAGGACCAGAAAAGAATATCAAAAAATTTACAAAGGATGATATTATTTCTTATGTCAACCAACAATATAAAACAGAGGATATAATTATTTCGTTCGCTGGAAAATTAAAAACTAATGACGCTGTGAAATTCACAAAAAGATACTTTAATAACCTGCAGAAAGGTAAAAATAAAATGCCAGAAAAAGCTGTTTACACTGGCGGTTATTTTACTAAAAATAAACAACTTGAACAAACTCAAGTGTTAATTGGCTTTGAAGGTTATTCTTTTTTAGATACAAATTTTTATGGAGTCGGCGTTTTAGGAATTATTTTGGGTGGAGGAATGTCATCTAAACTATTCCAGAAGATTAGAGAAAAGAAAGGGCTATGTTATAGAATTGAAGCTTGCTCTACAGGAAGTGAAGATACTGGCATTATTGAAATAGCCTGTGCTACAGCTCCAGAAAAGACGAATGAAGCCATTATAGCTATTATAGAAGAACTAAAAAATACAACAGAAAATATAACAGAAGAAGAATGCCAAAGGGCTATTATAAAGTTAAAATCCGCAATTCTTATGAATAAAGAAAGTAATGCAAGCAGAGCAAAAAAGAATGTGAGTGATATGTTTTCTAAGGGCAGATTGATACCAACTGAAGAAATAATTTCCAAAATTGAGGAAATTAATACAACCAAATTAAAACATTTAATGGTAGAGATTTTGGAAAAATCTAATCCAACGTTGGCATTACTTGGAAAATTAAATAAGGATGTTCCTGAAATAGAAAAATTGATAAAGTAGTTGTTTTGTGAGGTGTCGTTGATTTTGAACCCTCGTTAATTTTGGTGTTATAATGTTTTAGAATAGTATAAACTGCATCAAAATCCTTAAAGTATATAGTTCTCAATAAATATTGATTTTAATGAAAATCATTATATCGTTTGAATTAGCTTAATAAATTTAGATGTTTATGGAAGATAATCAAATGGTGCCTGCCGCAATTAGAAAAAGGATTTTTGCATTTGGTATCGACGTTTTTATTGTTTATGTGCTGAGATTTTTTTATGTTAATTTAGCTATACAATTTTGGCTAATAAAGTATATTCTAAAATTTTTAGAGGAATATGAAAGATTATTTGGTAAAATTGATTTTAGTAGAATTACAAATGCGGAAGTTAATTTCTTTTTAAAATCAAATCTTTTTACTCAATTAAAATGGTTTATTGTTGGATTGCTCATTATACCAATATTTTATAATATGTTCTTCTTTTTTACTAAATGGTCTGCTACTTTGGGACAAAAATTGATGAGTATTTATGTCGTTTCTACAAGTGGGACTAAAATGAAGTTTTATCATGTGGTTGCAAGAAGTATTACTTTAGTTATTCCTTGGATTTTGTCATTTTTTGTTGTTTTAAATCAATATTTGGTTAATCACAATATAGGTAATTCGTTAAGCGATAGTTCATTTATTATATTTATGATAGTTTTTTTAAGCTGGTATGATTTGGCTTTTTTAACTAAAAATAAATTAGTTTTTCATGACTATATTACATTTACAAGAGTTATTGAAAATACTAAGACAAATTATGTTGGCAAACCATCTATTTTTAAAAAATTTTTTGTTATAAATTTTGTTGATGAATTTAAGAAGTTTAAAAGCAATATTAAAAATCAAATTCAAAAAACTAAACAATTGAAAGAAAAATACAAAAAGAAAAAAGATAATTCTTAAAATTTTTGGCAATTGTGCGTTTTGAGCCTTTGAGTAGCTCCTCTTTGTTGCTCTGCGATATTTCCACTAAAGAGGGGAAATATCCTAAGACAAAAAGGAGCTACTTTAATATTTTTTATTAATTTTTGCTTAGAGAAAAATGTTTGAAGGATGAATTGTAGCTATGCAATATTTTAATCAAGATTTAACTTGCATAAAATATATTAAAACTAATCCTAATTTGTATAGTATAAATAAAAGTTGAAAACTATATTAAATATTAAAACGGAATTGTATCATCTATTTTTTCATCAATAAATTCACCAGCTTCAACTGCTTCTTTTTCGTCAGGAATATGATCTACATCACCGCCTGGAGCCGCTAAACTACCAGCAGAACTTTTGTCAAGCAATTGCAAAACGGCGTTGAATCCTTGTAAAACTATTTCTGTTGTATATTTTTCAATTCCATCATTTCCAACCCATTTTCTAGTCTGCAATGAGCCTTCTAAGTATAATTTTGTTCCTTTTTTAACATATAATTTTACTATATTAGCCAATCCTGGACTATAAACTACAATTCTATGCCATTCCGTTTTTTCTTTTCTTTCGTGAGTTGTCTTATCTTTCCAAACATCCGTCGTAGCTAAACTAAAAGTAGCCACATCATTGCCATTGCTCATTGTTCTAATTTCTGGATCTCTACCTACATTTCCTATTAAAATTACCTTATTGATTGCCATCGTGTTCTTATTTATTTCATATATGTTTTTATAATATTTAAAATATAAAAATCAACATTTCCTTTTTAGGTTTTGGTAATTATATTTTTATATCTTTGTAATATATTTATTATTTTGTAGCTCCCTTTTATCGCATTTGAATATTTTCCCTTAAGAGAGGAAATATCTGAAGGACAAAGGGGGAGCTGCAGAACAATTTTGATTGTGATTAATTTCGCCTGCAAAGCATAAAAACCAGCAATTCCAACTTTTGCGTGTTAAAAAACCTTGTAAATTGAATAATTTTATTTTATTTTTACAATAATTAACCATTTTTCAATAATGTTAGAATTTAAAAAACAAGAAACACCTTTATTTGACGATATAAAAATTCAAGGTGATAAAGATATTTCATGCTTATCTTTGATTTTATCTAGTTTAGCCAATGGGAAAAGTAAAATATATAATTTGTCCGAGTCTAAAGATATTATAAATTTGATAAATATTCTTCGCCAATTTGGAATAGAAATACAAAAAAATATAAATGATGATTATTGGATAATTGATGGCAAAGGTTTGGATTCTTTTAGGGAGCCAGATAATATAATTGATGTTAAAAATTCGAAGGAAATTTTATATTTGTTAATTGGTTTACTCTCCTCTTACAATTTTAAAGTATTTTTAAAAGGGACTGACGCATTATCTAATACTGTTTTAGAAGACATTATTGGCATTTTTAAAAAAATAAATGTCAAATTTGATGCTAGACAGGAGAAACAATTACCGTTTTTAATGATTGGAAATGATGGCAAAAGTAGCATAGTATATGAAATTTATGAATATAATTCAATATTAAAAAATTCGCTGCTGCTGGCCTCTTTGGTTGATTCAAAAAATAATATTATAAAAGAAAAAGAAAAATCAAAAGATCACTTAGAAATATTAATGAAATATTTTGGCATAAATTTTGAGGAACATGAAGTTGGAAATAAGGGCAATTTGAGTGTAAAAATTGGAAAAGAAATTATAATAAATGGTAATCAAAAATTTTCTGGAAAAGAAATAAATGTTCCCGGCGACACTACAATATCAGCTTTTATAGCTTCTTTAGCTATTTTAACTCCCGATTCAGACATAACATTAAAGAATGTTTTAATGAATCAATATAGAGATTCTTTTTATAGAACATTAATTGATATGGGGGCTAATATAAATTTTATAAATAAAAGAATTTCTTGCGGAGAAAAAGTTGCGGATATTAATGTAAAATATGGTGAATTAAAAGATACTATAATTCCCGCCAATAGAGTTTATAAAATGTTGAATGATTATCCTTTTTTGATACTTTTAGCAAGTTCAACTAAAGCCAAAATAATAATTCAAGGGGTCAACGCCATTAAAGAGAAAAATTTAGAAAATTATAATTATATATTAAATACAATAAAAGACCTTGGCGTTGATTTCGTTGATTTAAAAGACACTCTTAGTATTAATGGCAAAGTAAATATAAATTTTGATAAAAAAATCATATTAGACAGAAATAAAATTAATTTTGAAACTGCACTAGCGCTTTTGTCGTTTGGGTGTTTTATAAAAAATGGAGTTTCTGTAAATGGAAGTTCAATAGAAACTTATTTTCCGACAATAAGAGACGTGCTGCATACGTTAAAGATTCATGCGGTTTTTAATTAGTTCTATTGCATAAAATATGAGATTTTAATATTTGTCGTTGTGGTGCTGGTTTTGTTAATGAAATGAACGAAGTGAGGTTGAATTTATAAAACATTCAACCGCATCCATAACATATTAATAATCAATTTTAACAAGAAATAATGCTTGTGGAGGAGCTGTCGGGCCAGCTTTTGTCCTATCTTTTGCCTCTATTATCTCTTTCAAATTTTCTATGCTTATTTTATTTAATCCAACCTCAACTAGTGTTCCAACAATATTTCTCACCATGTGATGTAAAAAAGATTTTGCTTCTATTTCAAAAATTATTTCATCGGCATTTTTTTGTAGGCTAACTTTGTCTATTGTTTTTATTGGGCTTTTTGCTTGACATTCACTATCTCTAAAACTGCTCCAATCTTTTTTTCCAATTAGTAAAGGTAGAGCCTCTTGCATTTTTTCAAAATTCAATTTTTTGCCTATTTGCCAAACTTTATTATCAACGGCGCTTGGCTGAGGTCTGTTTAAAATTTTGTATTTGTAATATCTTTTTTTTGCTGAAAATCTTGCGTGAAAATTCTCATCAACTATCTCGCAATCAATTATTGAAATATCTTGTGTTGTTGGTTTTTTTATATTGGTTTGAGCGGAAGTTTTATATTTTAAATAAAAATTGATTGCAGATATAACTCTAAATGGTTTATATTCTTTTTCTAAATCAAAGTGTGCTACTTGTCCTAAAGCGTGAACTCCTGCGTCTGTTCTACCGCCAGCAAATAATTCAACGCTTTCTCCAGAAAATAAATGTATGGCTTTTTCTATACTTTCTTGAATAGAAAATCCACCTTTTTGCTTTTGCCATCCAATATAGTTAGTTCCATCGTATTCAATAACAAGCTTATATCTCAACTTGAATTACCTCAACTAAGTTTACCGCAACATTGTTTGTATTTTTTGCCAGAACCGCAAGGACATTGGTCATTTCTCATAACTTTTCCCCATGTTGAAGGGTCTTTTGGATTTCTTTCATTTGGATCGACTTTATTATGGGCTGTAGGTTGTTTTGTTAAATTTTCGTTCTCTGCAGTTTTTTTGTGCATTGCTTTTAATAATTCAACCCTATTTTCCTCAATATTTTTTGGTAATTTTGCATTTGCATTTAAGAAGTTTTGAGTGTTGTTTAGGGCTTCAATATTAATTACAACATGGAAAAGTCTAATTAAATATTCCTCATTCATATTATACATTAATTCTTCAAATAGAATGAAAGCTTCCTTTTTGTATTCAACTAACGGGTCTTTTTGTGCGTAAGCTCTAAAATTTATGCCTTGTCTTAATTTGTCAAGATTGTATAGGTGATCTTTCCAATATTTATCAACAGTCATTAAGAAAATTCGTTTTTCAACCTGCCTTAGTAGGCCTTCTCCATATAATGTCTCTTTTTTATGGTATAATTCTTTTGTATAGTTATTAATTTTTTCAATTAAATCTCTTCGGCCAACTACATTATTTTCAATATAATCTTTTAAATTGAAACTTTCGCCATAAATTCTTTCAATTTCTTTTTGTAGTCCTTCTAAATCCCAATTTTCAATATAAGATTTTTCTGGAACATATCTGTTTAAAACTTCATTATTTTTGTCTTCTCTTAAATAATTAATTTCATCAGTCATGTCATTGGCGTTAATAATGTCTTTCCTTTGTTCAAAAATGATTAGTCTTTGTTCATTAACTACATCATCATATTTTAAAACATTTTTTCGCATTTCATAATGGGCGTTCTCAACTTTTTTCTGGGCTTTTTCAACGGACTTGCTAATCCAAGGGTGAATAATTGCTTCGTCTTCGGAAAGTCCAAGTCTGCCGAGCATTCCCCCAATTTTATCTGATCCAAAAATTCTTAACAAATCATCTTCCAAAGACAAGAAAAATTTTGAATCTCCAGGGTCGCCTTGTCGTCCGGATCTTCCTCTTAGCTGGTTGTCAATTCTCCTACTTTCGTGTCTTTCTGTTCCTAAAATATATAAACCGCCAGCTTCAAGAGCTATTTTTTTATTTTTCTCGCAAGTTTCTTTTATTTCTCTTTCAAGCTTTTTCCTTTCTTCTTCGTTTTCAACTCGGCTATACATATCTTTTATTAAGTAATCCGGATTTCCGCCCAACATAATATCAGTTCCTCTACCAGCCATATTTGTTGCGATAGTAATATTACCGGGAATACCTGCTTGAGCTACAATTTTTGCCTCTCTTTCATGTTGTTTTGCATTTAAAACATCATGAGGAATTTTTCTGGCCTTTAATAGATTTGATATCAATTCAGACTTTTCAATACTCACAGTTCCAATCAAAACAGGCTGTTTTTTCTTGTAGCATTTTTCTACTTGATCGGCTATCGCTTTGAATTTTCCTTTGACATTTTTAAAAATACAATCTTCCTCATCAGTTCTCTTTATTGGTTTGTTTGTTGGCATATCAATTGTTTTTAAGCCATAAATAAATTCAAACTCACTTGCTTCCGTCATAGCAGTTCCCGTCATACCGGCTAATTTTGGATACATTCTAAAGTAATTTTGATATGTAATGCTTGCCAAAGTCTGATTTTCATTTTGAATATTTACACCCTCTTTTGCCTCAAGCGCTTGATGCAGTCCATCTGAAAATCTTCTGCCTTCCATTATTCTTCCAGTAAATTCATCAACAATATAAACTTGTCCGTCTTTCACAATATAATCAACTTCATTTTTAAATAGTTTATGGGCTTTTAGGGCCTGATTAGCGTGATGAATTAAATCCATATATTTTACATCATAAAGCCCATCGTTTTGTTCAATTAATCCAGCCTTTTTAAATTCTTTTTCCGCCCATTCATTTCCTTCCTCATTAAATGAAACTTGCCTGTCTTTTTCGTCAATATTACATAATTTATTATCAAGTTTTTTAATAATATTATCAACCTTTATATACAAATCAGAATTATCATCAGTTGGTCCCGAAATAATCAATGGAGTTCTCGCTTCATCAATTAAAATTGAGTCCACCTCATCCACAATAGCAAAATTAAACGGTCTTTGGCACATAGATTCCATACTATACTTCATATTGTCTCTTAAATAGTCAAAACCAAATTCGCTATTTGTTCCATAAGTAATATCACAATTATACGCAGTTTTTCTTTGTTCGTCATCCATTTCATGCAAAATGCAGCCAACAGTCAATCCCAAAAACCTATGAATACCACCCATCCACTCAGAGTCTCTTTTTGCCAAATAATCATTAACCGTAACAACATGAACTCCCTTGCCTTCAAGTGCATTTAAATAAGACGGAAGCGTTGCAACGAGCGTTTTACCCTCACCAGTTTTCATTTCAGCAATTTCACCCCTATGCAAAACTATACCACCAATCATTTGAACATCATACTGCCTCTGCCCTAAAACCCTTTTTGTTGCTTCCCTGACAACAGCAAAAGCATTTGGCAGAATATCATTCAAACTTTCACCAGCTTTTAACCTAGCCTTTAAAATATCCGTTTGTGCTTTTAAACCCTCATCGCTTAATGTTATATAATTTTTTTCTAATGCATTAATATGATTTACAGTCTTTTGAAATTTTTGAATTTGTTTTTGATTATTTGATTTAAATATTCTTTTTACTAGTCCTAACATTAAGTTTTTATTTTTTAAACAATTACTATATAGTTTATAAATTCAAAATTAAAAGTCCACACTATTATATGCAAAAGGTAATAATGTATTTTGCGCTTTAAATAGTTTTTTATTGTAAAGTTATTTTGTCTATTAGTGCACTGTAGCTCCCCTTTGTCGCATTGCGACATTTCCCCTCCTTGAGGGGAAATGTTCACAGGACAAAGGGGAGCTATTTATATAATTATTAGCAATTCTAAATAATATAAGAACTAAAAAATTACTTGTAAAAAAATAATATTCCCATAAATTCCTGTATTTAGTTTGGCTGTAGTTTTTCTTTATGAAAAAAATTTTAATTTTTCTATTTTTTATATTGTTTTGTTTTAATAGTTTTGCTCAAGAAAAGTTTGATTATTGGAATTACAAATTAATAGGAGAATTTAAAAAAGAAGTTTATAGAGAGGACTATTTTTGGGTATGGAAATTCTTAATTTATAACAATAAAATAGCTATATTACTTGCTGCCGATGTAAGCGAAGATATATTGGAAGCTTTTCCAGATGGTGAATTTATTTTAGAAACTTATAAAGGTTCTAAAATTAGAATTAAAGCAGAGAATGGAATAATCAAAAACTTTGAAATTTTAAGTGATTTAAATGATTTCAAGAAAAATGAAGATAAAATAAAAGATAACGATTATTGTGAAATTGCATATACTAAACTTGTTTTTGATGAAGTTTATAATAAATATGCAGATGCTAAATACTTAAAAATAAAGGATTTTGAATATGGTTATAAAACTAATAATAGAATGGAAGAGGCTTTATTAACTGGATTTTTATTGTATAAAAAAGACAACAAAAATATTGTAATAAATATTTATTATGATGGAATTGGAAAAAATTCCAATGAAAAACAATATTTTATTTTGGATAACGACAGATTAAAAGAAATTAAAAATATAGAAAATTGTGATGTATTCATAGAGAATTGTATATTGAAATATTATAATCCAAGAAAATTTTCTATTAATTCTATTAATGATTAAATTTTTTTATTTATGAAAAAAGTTTTAATTTTTGTATTTTTTCTTTTATCTTCTTCTATAAGTTTTGCTGAAGAAAAGCTATTATTTCAATCAAATAAGTATTTAAATTATTATGATATAATAAATATTTATCCAAAAATAAAAAATTTTAATTCTATTTTGTATTTAAAAGATGAAGATTGTCATGTTATTATAGAAAAAATTAAAGATGTATATTATGTATATTTTTTTAATTCATGTTTTTGTGGTTCTGGTGGGTGTTTATTAGAAATTTATAAAAATGATAAAGTATTATTTTCAAAATTAGTTGGCGGATATATTAAATTAGATGGTAATAAGATAGTACTTCCAGATTTAAAACAGGAATTTATAATAAAAGAAATAAAATAAATGTTTATACGATTTTATATGTATAAAATGAAAAAATTACTTGTAAAAAAATAATATTTCCATAAATTCCTGTATTTAGTTTGGCTGTAGTTTTTCTTTATGAGAAAAATTTTATTTATTTTATTTTTTTCTTTTTTCTCTTTTAACTGTTTAGGAGAACCTAAAAAACTAAATTTTAGCTATAAATTTAAAGATTCAAAAAGTCTAGAGATTCAATTTCCTTTTTTAATAAACACTGGAGTGTTTGAAAGTTTCAAAGAATATGAAGATTTCGCAAAAGAAAATAAACTTTTAAATGAAGTAGAGATAGCAGAATTCGAATATAATAATAATTTATATTACTTAATATCTGGTTATGGTATGGGGTTTTGCGGATCTGACGGTTGTTATTTCGAAATCTTCTCTAAAAAAGATAAAAAAATTATAGTAAGAGGTCAAACTTCAATTGGCGATGCTTATATAGATGATGATATAATATACTTCCAATATCAAAAAGGAATTCATAATTTTGAATATATTTTAAAATAAATATTAATTTATGAATAAAACTTATGATGATTTCTTAAATGACTTAGGAAATAGAGAATCTTCTGGAAATTATGGAGCAGAAAATACAATAGGATTTATTGGAAAATATCAGTGGGGAGAAGGTATGTTGCAAGATCTTGGATATTATAAAGCTGATGAAACTGGTTGGAGAAAAAATGATTGGATTGGCGAATGGACTGGGAAGGATGGTATTTATAGCAAAGAAGATTTTTTAAACAATCCATCAGTTCAAGAAAAAGCGATTAAAGAGGAAATGGATTTATTAAATAAGAGAATTAATAATGCAGGATTTGATGATTATATAGGCAGAAATATTAATGATGTAAAAATCACTAGATCTGGATTGCTTGCTGGAGCTCATTTGAAAGGAACTGAAAAAGGTGGACTTAGAACATTTTTACATAATAAAACGGATAACTCAGATAAATATGGAACAAAAATTTCTGAATATATTAATAAATTCAAGGGTTATCAAACACCATTTGATAAAATCGGTAAATTCATCTGGCATTGCGAATCAGAAGAAACAAAACCTTGTGATGATTGTCTTGCAAGAGATGGAAAGATTTTTACTTATGGTGAGGATATAGAGCCGCCGCTTCATCCAAATTGTGATTGCTGGATTGAGGATTATGATGGGACAAATCCTGATGGAAATCGTTTTGGTGAAAATGATGAGGAACAAGAAAATGAGGAAAGTGGTGAAGAGCGGGAAAATGGTGGAAATAATGAGGAACAGGAAAGTGGAGAAAATGACGAAAATGATAATCAAAATGAAGATGAGGAGATGGATAAGGAAAAGGCTAGAGAAATGGTTGAGGAGTTGGAAAAGCAGTTGGCGGATTTAAAGGCATATTTAAAAAATATTGAGAATTTATATAAGGTTTATGGAAGTCAGGATTTAAAAAATAAAATTAATGAACTTAGGGTTTTAATAATGAGTATTGAGGAAGAAATAGATGATTTGAATTCGTTTATAAATGGTGAAGAAGATTATGAAAGTGATGAATATAAAGGTATTAGATTGCCGTTGGAGTTTAAGTCTGCTGTTAGAAAACTAACGAAGATAAATTTGGAGGAGTTTTATTATAGTAAAAAATTTGTTTTGTATCTTAAAAAAGGAATTGATTTTCTTTGATTATTGAACCGCTTTTTTACCACTATCATCTATTGAGGGAAAATTTATGAAGGAAAATGGTAGCTATATAACCAACAAATATAAATTACTTGCCTTTTAAGAAATAAAATATAAAATGGAAATATATTTAAGGGTTTTTAAAGTCCAATTATTTTTAATAATTGGTTTTTTTATAAATTAAGAAGGGTAGAAATGAGCAAAAATTCAGAGATTGGTGGAAATAAAGAGATTTTATTTGTTGTTGAGACGATAGCGCAAGAGAAAAATATAGCTGTTGATAGTGTTGTGGAGGCTATGGAAGAGGGTTTGAAGTTGGCTGCTAGAAAAAAGTATGGACATGATTTATTGGTTGAGTGCAAGTTGGATAGAAAGACTGGAAAAATTACGCTTTATAATAAGTTGGAAATTGTTGATGATAAAGTTGAAAATGAAGCTGATTTTGATTCAAAAAAACAAATTACGATAAGTAAAGCGAAATTGAATTTAAAAAAGGGTAAGGTTGAGATTGATGGTGAGCTTAAAGTAGGTAATTTTGCTAGATTGGAATTGCCGAATATTGATTTGAATAGGGTTGTTGTTCAAATCGCTAGAAATGAAATAATAAAAAAAATTAAGGAAGCTGAAAGAGATAAAGAATACGATGAATTTATTGATAGGGTTGGAACTATTATTAATGGTTCTATTAAGAAAATTGGAATTAGGAATATAGTTGTTGAGATTGATGGATATGAGGCTTTGTTGACTTATGAGGGTATGATTCCTGGGGAAAGATTTAGAGTTAATGATAGAATAAGAGCTTATATAAAAGAAGTTGTGAAGGAGCAAAAGGGAGCTCAGGTATTTTTATCTAGGACGGATAATATGTTTTTGGCTGAATTGTTTAGACAGGAAGTTCCAGAAATTTATGATGGTGTGATTGAAATTAGAGGTATTGCAAGAGATCCGGGCTCTAAGGCTAAAGTTGCTGTATTCTCAAGAAATGAGACTTCTGATATAATTGGTGCGTGTGTTGGTATTAGGGGAGTTAGAGTTCAAGCCGTTACAAATGAATTAAGAGGTGAGAAAATTGATGTAATTAGATGGTCGGAAAATCCGGTTGAATATATAGTTAATGCAATTTCTCCAGCTAAGCCAATTAAGGTGATTTATAATGAAGATAAAAATAGCGCTGATGTTGTTTTGCCGAAAGATCAATTGAGTTTGGCTATTGGTAGAGGCGGACAAAATGTTAAGCTTGCTTCAAAAATTACTGGTATAAAAATTGATGTAATGACTGAGGAAGAAGAAAAAACTAGAAGATTAACTGAGTTCAAAGAAGATACTCAGAGGTTGATGGAAATATTGGATGTTGAAGAGGTTATCGCTCAGTTGTTAGTGGCTGAAGGATTTGGTAGTATTGAAATTATAGCTAATAGCAATATAAATGCATTGGAGAGAATTCAAGGATTTAATAAGGATATTGCAAAAGAAATTCAAGATAGGGCGATTGAATTCTTAAAAGGGCAAAAAACCAAAGAAAATGAATAAACATTTTTAATAATTAAGGAAAGGAAATTGATTTGACTACTGATAATAAAAGAAAAACATTAACGCTTGGCAGTTTGAATAATGTTGAAATTAAGAAAAATATAGAAACTATTGCAAAGAATAAGATTTTTAATGGAAACATTAAATCAAATCAATCCAGTGAAGAGGGAAATGCAAAGGATTTTTTAAAGCGTTCGTCGTTTAATATAGATGCTGTTAAGGAAAGGCAAATTAAAAATCTTAATATGAGAAATTTAAAATCTCATTCTGAAAAAGCTGAAAAGCCTCGTGTTGAAGAAGTTAAAATCAAACAACAAATTGTTGAAGAGAAGCCTCAAGTTGAGAAAAAAATGATTTCCGCTACTGAGCCTGTTGAAAAAATAGACACTCATAAAATATTAAGTTCATTTGTTCAAAAACAAAAAGAAGAAGAAAGAATTAGAAGAGAAGAAGAAAAGGCAAGAAAAGAGCTTGAAAATAAGAAGAGGCAGGAAGAGGAATTGAGAAAATTCAACGCAAAAGGGAAAATTAATCAAGCTCAAACTGAAGAGTCTACAAAAAACTTTGAAACTAAAAAGGAGCTCGTTAAAAAAGATGTTGCACAGCAAGCAGCATTGCCTGAAGATAGTGGTTTTAACCAGAAAAATTCATTCAAAAAAGATACTTATAAAAAAAATTATGAAAAGAATTTTGATGAAGAAGACGAAAATCAAAGTGGAAAAAAAGCATTACAATCCAATAATTATTCAAAAAATAAAAATATTCATACATATATTGCTGGAGACGAAGAGGATGATGAAGGTGGTTTTGGAAGAAAAAAGAGAAGAAAAAGCGGATTTTTTAAAAACAAAGATAAAACGCAAAAAGTTGAACATCAAAAAATTACTCAGGAAATTGAATTGCCAGAATTTATTACAGTTAGTGAACTAGCTGAAAAAATGAATGAAAAAAGGGCTGATGTTGTTAAAAAATTAATTTCAATGGGAATGCCCGTTACAATTAACCAAACGATTGATGCTGATACTGCTGAGTTGATTGTTGTTGAGTTTGGACATTCTGTTAAAAAGAGAACCACTGAGCATGATATTGAAAATAAATTAAGTGAAAATCAAGAAGGAACAGATTTTGTTCCAATAGCTCCAGTTGTTACGATTATGGGACATGTTGATCACGGAAAAACATCTTTGCTTGATGCGATAAGAGCTACTCATGTTGCTGAGGGTGAATCTGGCGGTATTACTCAACATATTGGCGCTTCAAGAGTAGAAGTCGGCAATGGAAAATTTATTACATTTATTGATACTCCGGGACATGAAGCCTTTACTGAGATGAGAATGAGAGGAGCAAATATTACTGATATAGTTGTTTTGGTTGTTGCTGCTGATGACGGCGTTCAAGATCAAACTATTGAGGCTATAAATCATGCTAAAGCCGCAAAGGCGCCAATAATATTGGCTATAAATAAAATTGATAAGCCAGATGCTAATCCAACAAGAGTAAAACAAGAACTTTTGCAATACGATGTTATTACAGAAGATTTTGGTGGCGAAGTTATGGCTGTTGAAGTTTCTGCTAAGCAAAAAATTAATCTTGATAAGTTAAAAGAAACTATTTTATTACAAGCTGAAATGATGGATTTAAAAGCTCCAATTGATGTTAGACCGGCTGGTGCTGTTATAGAGGCAAGAATGGATCAAAACAGAGGTGTTGTAGCTAGTTTATTGGTTCAAAAAGGTATTCTGCAAGTTGGTGATTTAGTTTTGGCTGGAACTTCTTATGGTAAAATCAAAAAAATGGTTGATGATAAGCATAAAGTTCAAAAAGAAGCATATCCATCAATGCCTGTTGAGGTATTGGGATTTGATTTTGTGCCAACAGCTGGAGACCAATTCTATGTGGTTAATGGAGAAAGAGAAGCCAGAGAAATTATTGCTTATAGATCCAGAAAAGAACTTGAGGCAAAAGTTGCAAAAAGAAGCGTAAAGAGTTTAGATTCAATGCTTAAAACTGTTGGAGGAAAATCCGCTAAATTATTGCCAATAATTATAAAAGCCGATGTAAATGGCTCTATTGAAGCTATTATCGGAACGCTTTTAAAATTGAATACAAATGAAGTTGAAATTGATGTAATTCACTCAGCAACGGGCGCTATAAATGAATCAGATATTAATTTGGCATCAGTTTCTAATGCAATAATTATCGGTTTTAATGTGAGAGCTAATTCTAACGCTGTTGAAATGGCGAAAATAAAAGACATAGATATTAGATACTATTCAATCATTTATAATATAGTAGATGATATGAAAAACATTTTGAGCGGTATGTTAACTCCAATTAAAAAAGAGGAAATTTCCGGACATGCTGAAGTTAAAAATGTATTTAAAATTACAGGCGCAGGAAAAGTTGCTGGTTGTTTTGTAATTGACGGGCAAATAAACAGAAATGATAAAGCTAGAGTAATTAGAGATGGCGTGGTTATTTATACAGGTGAATTTAAAGCTTTGAAGAGATTTAAAGACGACGTAAAAGAAGTTAAAAATGGCTATGAATGCGGTATTACAATAGAAAATTATGAAGATATTAAAGAAAAAGATATTATAGAAAGCTTTAAGATTACCGAAGAAAAACGAGAATTATTATGAAGAACAAAGGCTATATCACCTCCATTAATGGAAGTGTAATTAAAGCAAAGTTTGATAAACTGCCGAATATACATAATAAATTAGTTGTTGGCGACACTGTAGTTGAAGTATTGGGCTTAATAGACGAACATGAAATTATTGGAGTTGCTTTAAATGCTGTTTCTGGATTAGTTCTCAATGATGAAGTCGTTGACACGGGAGACACAATCAAAGTTCCCGTAGGGACTGAGCTTTTGGGAAGGATGGTAAATGTATTTGGTGATGCCATTGATAATAAAGGTGCAATTAAAGCTCATCGGCTATCATCTATACATCAAAAACCAATATCATTATTTCAGCATTCTATAACTCAAGAAGTTTTTAAAACCGGAATTAAAATAATAGATTTATTATGCCCTCTTGAAGCTGGTGGAAAAGCAGGATTGTTTGGCGGGGCAGGTGTTGGCAAAACAGTTTTAATCACCGAAATGATTAACAACATGGCATTAAATTATTCAGGCGTCAGTATTTTTTGCGGAATTGGCGAGAGAAGCAGAGAGGGCGAAGAGCTTTATAATGAAATAAGCGACGCAGGCGTTTTAAATAAAACAATTATGGTGTTTGGACAAATGAATGAGCCATCTGGAACAAGATTTAGAGTGGGACATACAGCGTTAAGTATTGCAGAATATTTTAGAGATGAAAAAAAGCAAGATGTTCTGCTACTTATAGACAATATATTTAGATTTGTTCAAGCTGGAAATGAAGTATCAAGTTTAATTGGCAGAATACCATCGCATGTTGGCTATCAAAGCACATTATCAAGTGATATAGCTGGACTGCAAGAAAGAATTTCAGGAACCAGAGAAGCGTCCGTGACATCAATTCAAGCGGTTTATGTTCCGGCAGATGATTTTACTGATCCATCGGCTACACATCTTTTTTCGCACTTATCAGCTTCTGTTGTTTTATCAAGAAAAAGAGCAAGCCAATCTTTATACCCAGCTGTAGATCCTCTGCAATCAACATCTAGCATGTTAACTGATACAATAATTTCAAAAGAGCATTATGAATGCGCAAAAAATGTTAAAAAAGTGCTTGCAGAATACGAGGATTTAAAAAATATAATTGCAATGCTTGGTTTGGAAGAACTTTCTGTAAATGATAGAAGAACTGTTGCCAGAGCAAGAAAACTTGAGAGATTTTTAACTCAGCCTTTCTTTACAACAACGCATTTTACAAATATGTCGGGCATTTTTGTTCCAGTAGAGAAGACTATTGACGGATGTAATCGTATTATAGCTGGAGAGTTTGATGAATATCCAGAGCAGAGTTTTTATATGATTGGCGATATTGAGTCTATTAAAAAACCAAGTTAATAAATCTTCTACAAATAAAATTTCTCAAAATAATTTATAGAAAGTCAAATGTCTGAAGGACAAAAGCTATGTTATAAAATCTAAAATATATAAGCTTCAATATGACAATAAAATCATTTACGAAGATTTGTTCTGTAAGTTTTTATAATATTTTTCAACCTCTTCTTCTAAAATCTTCAAGCCTTTATCAAGCGTCTGCCTAAATCTTTTTTCTTCATCTTCAAACGTCTCCATAATAAAATCTTCCTTCTCTTTTAATTCCACATAAGGATTTCCCATTACGTCAATTAATTTTGGAACTAATTTAAACATTGAAACATCTTTAACGCCCAATTGGTGAATATATCTCATAGCTCTTCTCATAATTCTTCTTAAGACATATCCCCTGCCTTCATTTGAAGGTAAAACCCCGTCAATAATTAAAAAAGATGATGCTCTAAGATGGTCTGCTATTACTTTATGAGCCAAAACATTCTCTTTTCCACCAAACATTCCAACAGAATTACTGATTAATTGTTGAAATAAATCTGTGTCAAAATTGTTATGCTTTCCTTGAACAACCGATGCGATTCTTTCAAGTCCCATGCCAGTATCTATATTTTTATGTTTTAAGTTTACTAGGCTACCATCCGGCTGTTTATCAAATTGTGTAAAAACATTATTCCAAATTTCAACATATCTGTCGCCGTCCTCATCTGGCGTTCCTGGTTTTCCGCCAGCAACTTCTTCACCATAATCAAAAAATATTTCGCTGCAAGGACCGCATGGACCTGTATCTCCCATAGCCCAAAAATTATCGTCAGTTGATATTTTTATAATTCTATCATCAGGTAAGTTTGCAATATCTTTCCATAATTGGTAAGTTTCTTCATCATTATGATAAACTGTAGCTAATAATTTCTCTGGAGGCAGCATTAAATGATTAGTTAAAAAATCCCATGACCAAGTAATCGCTTCTTTTTTAAAATAATCGCCAATTGAAAAATTTCCCAACATCTCAAAAAATGTTTGATGCCTTGCCGTTCTGCCAACATTTTCTATGTCGTTAGTCCTTACACATTTTTGACATGAGGCCATTCGTTTTGATGGCGGAGTTTCTAATCCTAAATAATAATTCTTTAATGGAACCATACCGGCTACTGTAAACATCAAGCTTGGATCGCTTGGAATTAAGGAGCTTGATTTTAATATTTTGTGTTTTTGTTTTTCAAAATATTTTAAATATTTTTCTCTAATTTCATTTAATGTAAGCATGGTATTCCTTTAAATGTCTTTTATGAGAATACAAAAATTCTAATAAAAGTCAATAGTATCATTAAAAGTTAACAAGCCAGAGATTTCTATACTATTTTTATGTTGACACTTTCATAAAATAATTTAAATTAGTAGCAGTTATCATTAATTTGTGATTAAAAATGGATAGTATATTTAATAAAGCAAAAGAAGGAATGGAAAAAACAATTCAAGCTTTAAAAAAAGACTTGAATAGTGTGTCAACTGGAAGGGCTAATCCCAGCTTGTTGGATACGGTAAGGGTTGAGTCGTATGGGAATTTTGTTCCGTTAAACCAGATTTCAAATGTATCAATTCCTGATGCGTCTACGATTTCAATTCAACCTTGGGATAAGGCTATGGTTGCTCCTATTGAAAGAGCTATTATAGCTGCGAATTTGGGTTTTTCACCAAAAGTTGATGGCATGGTTATTAGAATTAATGTCCCAAAACTAACTGAAGAAAGAAGAAAAGAACTTGTAAAACTCATTAAGAAATATGGTGAAGATAAGAAAATATCTATAAGAAATGATAGAAGAGATGCTTTGGATACTGTAAAAAAACAAAAAACTAGTTTTTCTGAAGATGAAGCTAAGAAATTTGAAAATAAAGTTCAAATTCTGACTGATGATTATGTGAAGAAGATTGATGAAATGGTTTCTGATAAAGAAAAAGATATTTTAAAAATATAAATAATATGGTAGAAAAAGAGAGTAAATTACATCATTTAGCTATTATTATGGACGGTAATAGACGTTGGGCTAAACAAGTTGGCAAAACTGTTAGGGAAGGCCATAATGAAGGGGCTAAAAGGCTGGGTGATGCTATGGATTGGTGCATTGAATTAGGTGTTAAATATCTAACTCTTTTTGCTTTTTCTACAGAAAATTGGAAAAGAGACAAACAAGAAATAGACGATATTATGTCTTTGTTAAGATATTATTTAAAATCCAAAAGAGACGAATTTTTAAAAAAAGGTATAAAAATTAAGTGGATTGGAATAGAGAATAATGTAGATAGAGGTATTGTTGAAGATATAAAAAAATTAGAATTGGACACTAAAGAGAAAGAAGTTTTGCATGTGAATGTTGCATTTAATTATGGCGGTAGAATGGAAATTTTAGATACCGCTAAAAAATTATGCAGACAAGTAAAACAGGGCGTTATTGATGTTGATGATATAGATGAATTAACATTTAAAAATAATTTATATTATGGAAATATTCCGGATCCAGATTTGATTATCAGGGCTGGAGGTGATTACAGAATTAGCAATTTTTTGTTATGGGAGATGGCTTATTCTGAATTTTATTTTACTGATAAATTTTGGCCTGCATTTGACAAAAATTTATTAAGTGAAATTATTAATAATTTTGAAAAAAGGGAAAGACGATATGGTGGAAAATAAAGAAAAAAATAAAGGGGCAAAAGAAGTAGTAAATAATGTTGAGGTTGTTGTTGATGATGTTGTAAAAAAAAGCGGCAATATTTTTGATAAAATTTTAAATCTATTGCCCGAATATTTAAAAGATAGGGTTGCGCCAGCTGTTATTTTAATTATATTAGCGATAATTATACTTTATAGCTCTGTATTAATTTTCAACTTTTGTATATTGGCTATTGCAATTTTAATGGCTTTTGAATGGATTACGATAGCTAGATCAGAAGACGAAAAGACAAATAAATGGAGATTTTTAGGCCTTGCTTATATAATGCTGCCATGTATTTCTTTGATGTTTTTGAGGGGAGTAGGAAACGGCGCTGATATAATATTATGGCTGTTTTTGGTTGTTTGGGCTACTGATACTGCTGCTATGATAGTTGGAATAACATTTGGCGGTCCAAAATTAGCTCCAACAATAAGTCCTAAGAAAACTTGGTCTGGTTTGGCTGGTGGAGTTATGGCGAGTATGTTTATCGGTTTATTATGCTCTGTGTTGTTTAAAGAAAGCGCTTTATTTTTTATAATTTTAAGCGGATTGATGGCTGCTTTAGAACAGGCTGGAGATTTATTGGAATCTAAATTTAAAAGATATTTTAATGCGAAAGACAGCGGAAGTTTAATTCCCGGACATGGCGGTATAATGGATAGGGTTGATGGGTTAACATTGACAGCTCCGTTTGTGGCTTTACTGGCTATGCTTTCAAGTTCTATTTTTTAAGTGTTAATTATAGAAGTTTTGAAAAATAGAATGTTGTTATAATAAAAATAGTTTATGAAAAAAACCATTGTCATTAATTTAGGAAATAAAGGTGTTATTTTATCGCTAAAACGTGGTGATATTATCTTGGAACAGGTGTTCTTGGATGGATTGGATCAAGAAAGCATAGGGGATGTAAATGAGTTTTTTTATAAAAACCGCAGGCTAGATGCTTATATAATGCTTGATACTGTTGCCCAAAATTATAACTATAAAATTTTCCCGCATTTGAATTATTTTGATTTAATTAGAATAGCCAATAGACGATTTCAAAATGAAATTCCAAAAAATGATTTAAAATATAAAAAATTTTTGTATAGAAACAGCTCTGACAAAAAAAGTGTTTATTTATTCGTTTCCGCTAGTACTGATTCGCCTTTAAGAGAGTGGTTGACTTATTTTGAAACAATAAAGAATAATTTATTAGGAATTTTTATGGTTCCGTTTGAAACAGTGAGTTTTGCAAAACATATACTGATTTCAATCGGATTAAAAAATATTATAAAGACTAAAAATAAGTGGATTTTAATAACTTTTAATGACAGGGTAAGTGATCTTAGACAGGTTGTAATCTACAATAATAATTTAGCTTTTACCAGATTAATTTCTCTTGAGTCGGCTGGAAATGATTTGGCTGAATTCATGAGAAATGATACAATTAGAACCAGCGAATATATTAAAAGGTTTGATACGGACTTTGTATTTGATAAATTGACTATAATCACTATTTTAGATGAGAGCAATAAGGAAAAATTGAAAACTCTAAAAGTTGAAAATGCTAAAGTTCTAAATTTTACGCCATATGAAATTGCAAAATTTTTAAAAATAAATAAATCAATTGCTAAAGACGAAAAGTTTTTAGACTTAATTTTAAATATATTCGTACTAAAAAATAGAAGCAGAGTTAGATTTAGCAATAAAAAAATTAATATTATTTTCCATTTAACAATTTTGGCTAATGCTTTTAAAAGACTTGTTTTTCTTTCTTTCTTAATGTGTTTTTTTGCTATTATTATCTTTGCTATTGTTAATATAAATTTTAACTCAAAAGTATCCTTACTAGAAGAACAATTGGCAGACAGCAAGAATATATTGCAAAGCAAGTCAAAAGAAGAATTTGGTATGGAATCAAAAGAAGTTGATAAAATTGTAGATGCTGGTTCTGTGAGGGACGCTATAAATGCTAATTCTATTGATCCGATGACTAGTTTTGAAAAATTTTATAGGGCGCAAGGCGATGCAAGTCTAGCTTATGATTTGAAATGGGGGTTAGACAGGTTTGATTATCAAAATGTTTCTGAAAGACCTAGTGCTAGAATAACATATAATGTGAGTTTGCTAAATCCAGATGGCAGTGCTAGTAAATTATTTGCTAAATATGATGAATTGAATTTAAGGCTTAAAAATATTTTTAAGAATGAATTAGTTTTTATTACTAAAATGCCAACAGACATTAATTTTGATAATAAATATTATACGCATCCAATTAAAATAGATATTATGGAGAGAAAATAGATTATTATGATGGAAGAAACAGTAAAAAAAACAGCAAAGAAAAAGGGCAAAATAAATAAGTTATTTAGCAAAATCACTATATATCTTTCCATATCTATTGTATTTTTAATTCTCTTTTTACTAATATTAGATTTTTACTCTCAAAAAAGAGCAACTCTTCAGCAGGAAATTAATGTTTTAGAAAAACAAAATGCAAGCATATCCGCCCAGATTAGCGACATTATAAATAAATCTATTGCAGCAAAGACCTATATAAAAATTTGGAATGAAGAATTTTCAAAAGAACAGAAAGAATTAAAAGGCATTAATACCACAAATACTTATGCAAAAATATTAGAGATTGCCAAAGACAGCAAATTAGTTAATGTATCAGTAAATTTTTCGCCATTAATTCTTGCTAGCGGTGTATTTGAGAAACAAAATATTAAGGTTTTTACTACAGCTGCCGTTATAAAGTTTAGCACTATTACTGATATTGATGTTTTAAATTTTTTAGATAATCTAAAAAGAGATCTCGGTTGTTTTGTAATTGTTCAAGATATGAGTTTGAAAAGAACTAGAAAAATTGATGATGAGTTCATAAAGATGCTTAATACTGGTAATGTTATTACTGCGGTTGATGGCGAAATTAGAGTTAGATTATATGGTTTAGAAGCAAAATGATAAAAAAAATATTTTTGATATTATTGGCATTATTTCTAGCAAGCAATTCTTTTGCTGGAAGTGCTTCTTTAAATAATAATCAAAACCAAGTGAGTGATGCTGTCCCTGCTGATACAGGGTTAAATTTAAAAAATAAGACATCTGTAAATTATTATCAGATCTTTAAATCTGTTATGTTCTCAACAAAGGATGTTGATGATATATCAAAAACTTTGCCAAGATTTAAGTATTTGAGTGAATTTAAACAAGAAGATGAAGATCCGCAGGAAGCTCTTAAAAGGATTGATGTAAAACAAAAAAGTATTTTCAATTTTGGCGAGGGAAATATTTATATTTATTTGAATTCAATAATGTATGCTTCAAAAAATGAATGGTCTATTTGGGTAAGTGGAAATAAGATAACAAATTTAACTAATGAAGGTGATGGAGATATAAAGGTATTAGACATTTCCCCGTATTCAGTTAAATTAGCCTGGACTTTTGACTTAAATCAGTGGGAAGTAATTAATCCAAATAAATTAATTCCGGAATCAAACTACACTATTAAAGACAATACAGTAGTTCTAAGATTTCTTCTAAGTCCTAATCAATCATTTCTTCCTGCTACAAATCAGATAATAGAAGGAAGAATAAAAGAAGCACAAACTGTTAATGAGATAATTCCTCTTCAGCCAATTGATGATCGTAGTAAATCAAGGCAGGAACAGCCTAAAACATTTGATAACTTATTCTTTTAATTTACTTTTTAAAAAACCTTTGTATAATTAAAATGACAAGTTTTGCGGAGTGTTATTAATAAAGTTATCAAGCATGTCATTTTCTTTAAAATATTCCAGTTTCTTCTTAAAATATATTTTTTTAAATTTTATGTTTAGGAGGGTTTAGTGCTAAATTTTAAAGATATTAAAGAGAATTTTTTTATTAATTATTCTAAATATTGGATAGGATTTTTTATCCTTTTAATTATTTATTTTTTAAATAGTTATAGATCCTATCATTTTCAGACGAATAAAATACCAAGGAACATTGAAAATGCGGTTTATATTGGAAGCGGTATTGTAATAAATAAAAACAACATAATAGTAAATAAAGAATTGCTTGATCAGGCTTGCATAGGACAATATAGCGGTCTTAAGGGAAATATTTTTGCAATTGATAAAAAACACACTATACAGGTTGTTCCGCTTGAAAGCAATTCCATTTTAAATATTACAGTTTTAGGAACTAAAAGAAATGAGGACACATTTGACGCATATGCTTTATTTGATATAAACGACTCTAATGACAATATTAATGGAAAAATAATAGTTCCAAAGACTTTGAATAGAGGGGGATATTTTGATTTTAATAATGGAAGATTCTTTAAAGCAGACAATAGTCCTAATTTTTTTGTTTCCGTCAAGAACACATCAGCAAAAGATGCACCACTAGGCATGCCAGTATTCAATAAAAACTATATTTTATTAGGTATTATTAAAAGTATTAGTGAAAATATTTTAAATGAATCCAAGAGAGATAAACTTTTAAACAATTCCAGCGTTCAAAAGACTTACTTTGTTAATGGAGTGGAGAATATTAAAAAATTTCTCGACAGCAAAAACATATCATATTTCATGGCAAGTAGAGATTTCTATTTTGGCAGAGAAAAATATAATATAGAAAACTCATTAGTCAACATAATATGTATAGACAGATATTAATAAGCCGACTTCCCATCTAATTTCTCAACAAATAAAAGCATTAAGTATAATAAATTATTTCTGTAATAGTAAATCCATTTATTTTAAAAAGTTATCTATCAGTTTTAAAGCTAATGCTTGTCCAAAAGCCAATATCGTCCATACTACAAAAACACTTGCAAATCCTATAGCAAAACCAAATATTATAATTAGCCCATCTTTATTTAATAGTCCAAATGATATCATAATCATTGCAAGTCCCGGTACAAAATTTGCAAATATAATTGGAGTTAAAGATATTGCTGCCAATACAAATAGAATGAGCCCAATAATTTTTTCAGCAATATCAGAATTCATAAAAGTCAGCCTTCTTCTAGTAAATTTTTCCAATTTTGACAAATATAAAGACGATTTTCCAACTATCATCGCCAATGTAGTTCGTTTAATACTTTTTTCAGTTATAAACTTTGGCAACCAAACCTCACGAAAACCAACAATCATTTGCACAGAAAAAAACATTATAATTAATGCAGAAATTGTCGCTATAGGTGGCGGCGTCGGAATAATTATTATTATACTAAAAATTAAATTTAATAAAGCAAATCCGCCACTGTCAACTGATTTTAATAAAATTCCTATTTTAATGTTATCTTCTACATTTTTATTATAAATTCTATTCAGAATATTTGAAGCAGTTTCTAATTCGCCATCTTTAGCAATATCATTTTGGTTATTTTTCCTCTCCTGCATAATTTACATACTTCAATTAGATGACGGAAATGGCTGGGCTGGAGGGATTCGAACCATCGCATGACTGGATCAAAACCAGTTGCCTTACCACTTGGCTACAGCCCAACATAAATTCTTGCTTGATATCATTACATTTTACAAAATAGAAGTCAATAAAAATTATTATTTAAAATGGCAATAAAACACTTTTGCACTTGCCATTGCAGTATTATGTTTTTATCAATTTATAGTATATTATTGCGGCGCTAGTTTCCCATTGTTATAAGGGGAGCTACAAAATATGAATTATAAAATAATTAACAAATTATAGATAATATTAGAGATAATTATATTTATAGCTAAAATTTCTTTTATAAAATTTAATAAGTACATATTGCGAATTAAATAAATAAAACTAGCATTATTTTACAAAGTATATTATAATACTTCAGTTAAGATATATTTATTAATAAGTGCAATAGGAAAAATAACTGGGAAGTGATATATTACAATAAAAAACTCAATCCATTAACGCTAGAAGAATATAAGTCTGAAGAATGTATAAAGGCATTTCAGAAATACTGGAACAAAATTCTAATAAAAAAATTGAGTTAGCCAGATTAAGTCATAATGAAACAACACAACTTTTATATTTATATACTATCCAACAAAAAGAACGGAACTTTATATATAGGTATGACTAATGATCTTATAAGAAGAGTATCAGAACATAAATCAAAAATAATAAAAGGTTTTACTAGTAAATATAATATAGATAAACTTGTATATTACGAACAAACAAATTCTGTAGAAGGCGCAATTACAAAAGAAAAACAAATGAAAAAATGGGAAAGAAGCTGGAAAATAAAAAGAATTGAAGAAAACAATCCAGAATGGAGAGATTTATATACTGATTTGTTTAAATAATACTTAAATAATCATTAAAACACTGGATTCCCGCCTTCGCGGGAATGACAGTTCGTTGTTAGAATGACAGTTCCATATAGTTCAGTGGTTGTTATTCCAGTCTACGCTTTTGTGGGAATGACACATAACAACTGGAGATTGTCATTCCCGCGAAGGCGGGAATCCATTATAAACTTATTAAATATATAATAGTTAAGGCTTATTATGTTAATTTTTTAAGTTCATTTATAACCCACAACATAGGTTCCGTTAAAAAACCATTTTTTAATTTCATAACATTAAAAAATGCTTCATCTATTAAGTAATCTATATTTCTGCTCTCAATTTCAGAATTATCTAGATGGCTGTTTTTTAAGAATAACTCAGGAACGGTTGATATATCGTCCGTTCTTTTTATTATTTCTAAAATAGTTTCAAAACTTACACCAATTGTTCTAATATTGCTTGTATTTGCATTGAAATGACCATAAACATTACTATAAGTATTTGTTTCAATATTTCTTCTTAAAAATTTATAATTTTCTAAGTCTTTTTTAGTTATTTTCTTTTTTTTAGCTAATGGGTGGGATTTATTGAAAACTAAAGAAACATGACTTGACATAGATTTTATTGAATCTATTTCTACTGGTAATTTTTCTTTTGGAGCATTAATATAAAAAGCTAAATCAATTTCTTTGTTGATTAATTTTTCAATGGCTTCATCTTTTGGTATACTATATATATCTATTTTTAAATCTTTAAACTTTTTTAAATTTATCATTTTTTCTAATATTGGCGGAAAAATATAAGTTGCTGCCATTTGATGTAGTGCAATACTTAAATGAATGTTGTTAAAGTCTTTTAAATGTTCGTTAAAATTTTCAAAAAGACCATCAATTCCATTCATATACTGAATAGCTTCTTTATAAAATAATTTGCCTTCTTTTGTAGGTTTTAATTTTTTATGTTGAGTTCTATCAAGTAATTTTATTCTCAAGTCTCTCTCTAGTGCAGTAATTTGTTTTGAAAGTGTGCATGGCTCAACATGAATTTTTTTAGATGCTTCTGTTATTGAATAATCTGATTGTGCTACAGCACAAAAACCTCTCAATTGAACTAGCCTCGCTTTTTTGTAATAAAAATCTTTTTCTTTTAACATAACTGAAAATACAGAAATAATAATTTCATAATATACACTTTATTTCAATAATCAACCACATATATTCATAATTGTAATTAAATGTAATTTGTAATTAAACAATAAATTAATATGAAATGTATTATTATTACCTTTAATAAGTATTTCGAATGCGATCGGAAGAAAGTTTATAACAAGAATTATGATTATGTTAATAATTATGGTTGTTGTAATTTAAAAATAACTATAATTAATGTATGAATTGTAAAAACTATAAAACAAACAAATCTGCGTCTAATCACGCAACAACTCCTTCACTCAATGATAATATAAGCAATAATAACATCGTCAACAACACCAACCTAACTAACACCACCAGCAAAATTAACGAGGACATCAACAACACAAGAAACATTAATGAGGACATTATCAAATCTAATGATAACATCATCCTCAACATCACTAACATTAATGACAACCTCTCTAACAACACTAGCAAGACCACCAACAACATTAATGACGACATCATCAATCACAACTACTTCCTCTCAATCATCGACAATGACACTCACATCACAGAAGAAATGTATCTATCTGAAAAAGAATTTAAAATTCTAAATATAGCAGTTCAACATAATAGAGGTATTATTAATTTATTAAGCAATGTAGAAATAATACATGGTTTATTTAGAAAAGGATTGATTACTATATCAGATGATGAATTAGAAGTAGCAGTAGTGAGTGATATAATAGCATATCTATTAAATCCAAAAACTACAGAAGACTTTTCAGAGAATCCATTTCTTGAAGAAAATAGACCAAATGGTTTCTTTAAGCTGTTTGGGAATAAGAGTATTTGTTTTTGCTGTTTGTAGACTGAGGTATTTGTTGCAAGCTGGTTTGTAGCTCTCCTAAAATGTAAACCACTTACGCTTATATTGAAAAATAATCTATAATCTTGCTAATTTTACGATTTTTTATTTATTTGCTGTCTTAAGTTATTCCAATATTCTATTCTCTTCTTTATGTCTCTTTCAAATCCTCTTTCATTTGGAGTATAGAATTCTCTTCTAGGAAATTCATCTGGAAAATAATTTTGTCCTGAAAAACAATTTGGTGTGTCGTGATCATAAATATAATTTTTGCCATAATCCAATTCTTTCATTGTTTTTGTTGGTGCGTTTAAAATATGCTTTGGCGGGTTGAAGCTGTGTCCTTTTACTGCTGGCATAACTGTGTTGTGCGCCATGTATCCAGCGTTGGATTTTGGACAATTGGCTAAGTATATGACTAGATTTGTGATGGCTTGTTCGCCCTCGGGACTGCCTAAAAAGTCATAAGCTTCTTTTGCGTTTATGGCTTGAATTAGTGCGTTTGGATCGGCTAAACCTATGTCTTCCATTGCCATTCTTGTTAATCTTCTTAGGAGATAATGTGGGCTTTCGCCGGCTGTAATCATTCTTGCATACCAATATAATGCGCCTTGGACATCTGAGCCTCGAACTGATTTATGCAATGCGCTGATTAAATTATAGTGATTGTCTCTTGATTTGTCGTAATTGGCGGTTTTTCTTTGTAAAAATTTGATTAGTTCCTCGCTGTTGAGTTCTTTTTTTAAGTTTGCGTTGAATAATTCTTCACACATGTTTAATAAATATCTGCCGTCGGCGCCTGATAAATCGCATAATGTATTTTTGGCTTCTTCTGTGATTGGCAATTTTTTGCCTTCGCTTTTTTCGGCTCTTTCAAGCAGGGTTATTAATGATTTTTCGTCATGTGAATTAAAAATTATTAATCTGCATCTTGAAAGTAGTGCGCAATTGAGTTCGAATGATGGATTTTCTGTGGTTGCGCCAATTAATGTGATTGTTCCGTTTTCAATGTATGGTAAAAATAAATCTTGTTGATTTCGTTTGAAGCAATGAATTTCGTCAATTAAAAGTATTGTTCCTCTGCCGTCTTTTCTTAATTTTTCTGCTTTTTCAAAGATGTTTCTTAAATCGCTAGCTCCGCTGTTTGTGGCTGATAAAAATTCTGTTTCTAAGCCGCTTTTTTTGGCAAGAATTTTTGCTGTTGTAGTTTTGCCACAACCTGCTGGTCCCCATAATATCATTGATGGTATTTTTCCGCTTGCAACAATTCTTGTGATTATGCCGTTTTCGTCAAATAGATGTTCCTGTCCGGTGATTAATGAAAAATCATTAGGTCTTAATTTGTCGGCTAGCGGTTGTGTTTTGTTGTTTTCAAAAAACACTATTAAATCTCCTCTATTGTCAATAAGAATTTTTCAAAATTATTATAATTTTTTCAGTATAAAAATCAATAACATATTTTTTCTTGAATATTAAAAATGAAGTTTTAGTATGAAATTATACAACTAAAGGTTTGTATATATGAAAAATATAAAAACTATACTGTTCTCTTTTATTTTTGCGATAATATTTTTTATGAATAATGCTTTATCTGAAGTAAATAAAACTCAAAATTATACTGATATTGCTATTGACAGCGTTGGTGATGCTGAGCAGTCTAAGGCTATTAAGGAAATATTTAAAAATGACGAACGGATTTCTTCGGAATTGAAAAACAATATATTGGAATTGATAGATCAATATCAATATGATTTGGATAATTATAGAAGTGTTATTGCTGGCCGCTATAAACAAGCTGAATTAAAAATAGTTGAGCTTCAAAGAGATATTAATAATATGAATAACTTTGAAGATGAAATGGAACAGAATCTTCATCTCGCAAAGTGGATGATTATTTCTCTTTCTATTGGTATTGTTTGTTTGACTAGCATTGTTATAACAATGTGGAGGAGTATAATTAATGTTAACAAAAATGATGTTGAGGTAATTTTTTCCTTGGAAAAAATTAAAAAAGATTTAAAATCATTAAGTGAAAGAATGAAGGTGTTAGAGGAGTTAAATAATATTAGTGCAAAAGAGCAAATATCAGACGATAATAATACAGGCGAAGAACAACAATTACAGACTTGATAAGTTTTTGCAAGATAATTTTCGGAATGTAAATAATATTTTGATTCAAAAAGCGATTAGGAATAAGGATATTTTATTAAACGGACAGGCCTTGGGAAAAAGCAATGAAACTTTATATGAAGGCGATGAGTTATTGCTAAGTAATTTTATAACAAAAATTTTTGATAATTCACCAAAAATTATAGAAAATAAGAGTGATTTAAAATTCACAGACAAAGAAATTGAAAAAATCAAAAATTATATAATTTATAAAGACGAGCATATTTTAGCTATTAATAAGCCAGCTGGTTTGGCGGTTCAAAGCGGCAGCAAAATTGAAAAAAGCGTGAATGATTATTTGCAGTTTTTAAAGTTTGAAAAGGATGAAGCGGTTAGACTGGTTCATAGGCTTGATAAAGATACCAGCGGAGTTCTACTTTTAGCTAGAGACAAGAAGACTTGCGATATTTTGATGGACTATTTTAAAAATAAGAATGATAAATTGGAAAAAATTTATTTA
>CAZBNS010000006.1:0-31730 GCA_964493475.1 uncultured Rhizobiaceae bacterium
ACATACTTCGTGGTGTTGGATCTCCGAACCCAACACCACGAGAAGTTCCGCAGTCCTGTCATTACCAGGCTAGATTTTGTTAACGAGCGAAGTGAGTATTACAAAATCTTGACCTGCGTAATCCATGAGATCTAATTTATAATCCATCCTCACTTGTATTATATTTTTTCCAAATCGTCTTTTACGATATATTGAAGAACATCATCGCCGCACCAAAATGTCTTTGTTGGAGAATACTTCCAAACAATTCCATCCCTATCCGCAGTAATATCAAGATGTTTCCCAAAATTATGCGGAGTATATATTGAATATATTAAATCGCCTTTTTTGAATTCATCACCCAATTGTTTGTGGAAAATACCAAAGCCAGTCTCTGGCGCTACAAATTTTTTAGGATTATAAAAAACTTGAATATCTTTATAAATGGATAATTTGCTGGAACCTTTTTTTATCATATTAAATGATTCCAAAATTCTCAGAATACCATCATAAACCTCATTCACATTTGATTCATTATATTCGTCATGGCTTCCGCACTCTATCGTAAGATTATCAACCCCGGCTATATCAGATTGCGCAGTTATTGTGTTTGCGGTTTTTGGAGAGGCTTTATCATCACAAAAATGATTATATTTTAATCCTAAAGTTTTTACTATTGGAAAATATTTTTTTTCTGAAGGCATTGAAAAAACAAAACTTCTTCTTGACGTATGCAAGTCCAAAATTAAGTCAGCTTTTTTTGCTTCCTCAAAAATTGCATAAGACATTCTTTCGCCTAAGCTACCGTCTTTTCTACCGGGAAAATAATTATTCCAATCATTTCCATCATATAAATTAAATTTTCCATGAGTATAAAAATAGTTTCTTTGCAGCCAAGACAATGGATTTGCACAAGGAACTAAAACAACTCTGCCTTCAATTAAATTTTCTTTTAAATAATTAAAAATTTTCTCAATTATATAATATGTTATCTCGCCGCCGTGAATTCCACTATGAATATAAAGATTTTTTCCTTCTTTTTCGGAGTCTATTATATATTTTGTTATTGTTAGCTCATTTCCTGATATATAATGGCCAAAATTTGTATTTTCTTTATAGATTTTCATTTTTATTGAAATGTTTTTGATAAATAATTATAATTTTTGAAATAAACTGTCAAGATTTTAAATTGTTTTACCCTTTTTTCAAATTAACTACATATCTGGCAATGATTTAATCATTACCAGATATTGTATTACCCAAATCCTTTTTATACAAGACCAGGTTGCAGTGCTTGAGTTGTTCCTCTAGCAACAGCTTGTTTAACAAAGAAACCTGCTCTTACGGCCACATTTTGACCTACCATTACAACATCTTGCGCACATGGTTGAGCGAGTATAGCTGATTTTGGAGCTGTTTGCGCCTTAGCTTCTCCAAAGTCTTGGCTTGTATGCGTCGTAGACGGTGCTACTCGAATATAACCATGCTCTATTTGATTTCTCAAATCCGATATAACTTGAAGCCAAAAACCATCCTGCAACACTACTTTAGTTTTACTCTCATTTACTGAAAATGGACTAGGAAATTGTTTGGATGAACTTCCAATAATCTTTGCCATTTGTTCATCTAATTCAAAAGATTTTCCACTTTTAAAGCTACAGCCTTTTAAACCTAAAACAACCTTTCCAGTTTCTAAATCATTGTTTTGTATTGAAGATTTTGCTTCATCTTCTGGAATTGGATGTTCTAAATCCCAATGCCATTCATTATCTGCTCCTCTTATTAAACAATAATAGCCGGGATTTAATGCTATCCGTGAAGCCGCATTTCTATTTGTATTTGCAAATTTTATATAGAAAGAACCACCGGAGCTCATATATGTTTCCGCTATTTCTTGTTCTTTTCCTCTAACCGCTACTTGTGCTTCAGCAATTTCTTCCAATGTTCCAAAAGCATATATTAATTGCATTTTTATCAAAGATGGAGCGCCTTTTTCTTCTGCATCTTGACTCATGCCAGCCGTTGGACCTTGCTGTCTGTCATTAATTTCTATAATATATATTTTACCATCAGGAGTAATTTTTATATCACAACCAGCCAAACCACGATGGCCACAAGTTGCCATATGTTGTCCCAATTGCATAGATATTTGAGTTATTTGATCATCTACAATATCACCATAATAAAAGCCTAAGTCATTTCCAACTCCACTTCCACTTTTAGTAGTCAATCTGCTATCACCAACACATTTTAAAGTCATTCTTCCTGGAACAACCACCGTTCCTCTGCAATCCAATCCTTGCATCTGCTTTTTAATCTGAGTTTTTGATGGTTCAAATTGTTTTTCTCTTATATCAACATTAGTTTCTCCTCGAGTGTATGATGGTAAAACTACAAAAGACAAATTACCCTCTATACCTTCTATATATTTGCTAACCTTAAGGGAAACACCCTCACAAGAAACATTGGCTCTAGCTATTTTAAGGAATTTCTCAACCTTGCCATCTTTAACTAATGCAGATTCCTCAGCTTCATTTAGAGTCTTAAAAAGTCTTAAAGCTTGTTGAAATTCTGCATAACTATCAAAAATTATAGTTCCTTGACCACCACCGACTTCTTTATACCCCTCTCCACAAAACTGAACAACTATTTTTCCAGTTTGTTCGGATTGCTGTTGTATTTTAAAGAATTCTCTAATTTGAGATTCACTTAATGGTTGATCTCTTAGTTCCGTTAAATTTGAAATTGTTCCTGGTATTTGATGTTCAAGCAATTTAGCTTCTTTTAATATACCTGGCAATCTATGTTTTCCCTCAAAAAACGGCTCATGTCCCATAGTCATATCAGCCATAATAGTACAATTAAGTGGTTTATCCGGATTTTTCTCATTATAATCTTTTATTCTCGCTTCTAATAATTCTTTCCATTCATAATGCATAAATTGGTAGATATATATTTTCTTACCACGTAAATGTTCCAAATCTATAGCATTAATTATTTTTTGTATATTTTCAGTAGTTTCACTATCTACATTACTCGCAACACCGTCTACTTTGGTATGAGGAACATTTTTAAAAACTCCATTTCCTGGACCATAAATATGGGTATCTACTTCTGATTCTGCGAGCTCTTGCAAAATCGAACCTTCCTGAGGATAAAAAGTTGGCATAATTACCAAAGCATTTTCACTCTTAAGTCTTGCGGCTAGTCTTTTAAAAGCAGCATCTATTTGGGCTTTTCCTAAATCTTGCGCAGTAGTATCCACTCTTGAAGTAGTCGCGACGCTCCCCGACTCCTCATCAGATTTTGATAATATATCATCAGAAGCTTCGTCAGCAACCTGTTTTTGTTTTCCTTTCTCGTACATAATTTTTTATAAATTTATTGTCAATGCGAGGAACTATATAACAATTTTAATATGAAATCAAGAAAAATTAGTTATTTAAAAAATAATAGCTCATTTTATCACTTAAATTTCCCAACTAGATCATTCTGTTGTTTATATGGAATCCATTAATATTTATGAATTAGGATTGAATGTTTTGATTGTTATGAGCCAATTACAAGCCCTTTTTGTCCATTGACCATTCTCCTTCTTGCTTCAATATATTTACGAAAATCTGTTGGAATATGATCACGTCCATCCTTGCTTTTACAAGGTGCTTGCAACGGACATTTTTCGTTTAATAATTGCTCTAAAATTCTTGCTTTAACAAATTTAACAAAAGCTACCGAACTATAACCGCATCCATCATCGCTTTTACTCAATTCAAGCTCAATTCTTGCTTTAACAGCTTTATCAAAATCTGTTGAACTATAATCGCATCCATGCTCGCTTTTACAATCTACTTGCAATGGAAATTTTTCTTTTAATAATTCACTCAATTCAAGCTCAAAATCATTGGCAACACGAGTTAAACGAAGGGAATGCTCATGTAAAGCCTGTATATGTTTATGTAAAGCCTGTATTTCTGCAAAAGATTTTTTTGACAATTCTTCTGCTGCTAACATAGCAAAAAAAGTACAAGAATTTCCATGTTGCATTTGGCATGAATTCAATAAAAGAACATCTTTTGCCAAGTCCGAATTTACATCTGTAAATAATCCATCCTTTATTTTAATACGTGCAAAAGAGCTGTCAAATAAAAATGCTTTTGCTTCCGGATGTAATATTGGGTTTGGAATTACTAAACACATAGAATGATCATGCTTTTCATTTCCTATGATACCAACCTTAAATTCAGCCTTGTCGCCTTCCACAAAATATCTTGTTTGAAATTCTTTTAAAGTTTTTGCTTGTGTTGCCTTATTGTCAAAATTTATAAATATTGTATTAGGATCACAATGCGTCATTAAATATGCATTAGCCATATTTTGACCTAAGTTATCAGTTAATGGATTAAATTTTTTCATAAACTCTTCAAAAATATCATCTATTATTTGTCTGCCGAGTTCTCTATCAACAGGAATTTGATAACCAGTTTTTGTTGGCGTTAATACAAACCCTTCTTTCGTTTTTGGACTTATAAACCTATAATCTCCATGTTGTTGTATCAAAATTGGCGTAGCTCCACCTTGAAAATATAAAGTATACGTTTGTTCCGCAGTCCCAACACCATTATCAATATATTTTACTGAACCATCAGTTCTGTATACGATTTCTTTTGTTTTTTGTCCTGTTTTATCATAAAATATCTCAAAATCTACTGAACCATCAGATCTGTATTCGACTCCTTTTGTTTTTTGTCTTGTTTCATCATAAAATACCTCAAATTTTACTGAACCATCAGGTCGGATTTCTTTTATTTTTTGTTTTTTTCTATCACAATGTGTCTCAAGAGTGAAAGTCCATTCAGAACTTGTCAATCTAGAAAAATTAAAATCTACAAAACTCTGATCGTCATTACAACGACGAAAAAATGCTTTGTTACCTTTATTTGATATTGATATAAAGTCTCTTCTATCATACTTATATATTGTCCAGCTCTCTTTTGTCCCGTCCTCTTTTGTCTCGTTATATATAAAAATCTGAATCTTTCCATTATCAATAATAACCCTATCTTTCATAAAAACAATTTTATGTCTATTTTCAACTTCATCTATCAATTCATACTCTTTTTGCCCAAAAATATTTGTATATTCAATAAGATTATATGTCCCATATCCTATATCCCTTTTTGCTTTATTAATAAAAGGAATTTTCACACCATTAAAAACTTTTTTATTCCAAAGTAAATAATAAGAACCTTCATTGCCTGGAGTTGTATTTTTTAGTATTAAATCCATGTATTTTAAATATAATTAGTATATTGCATATTCTATCATACTTTATAGATTTTGTCAATTTATAGCATATATTGCAAAATTAAATGAATTGATTAGAATAATTATCTGTTTGAAAATTCTAAAAAGATGAAATATGATGTAGTAGTTATAGGTGGGGGAAATGCTGGTTTAGAAGCTAGTTGTGCTAGCGCTAGGCTTGGTAAAACAACTGCGCTTATAACTTTTAATAAAGAAAATATTGGTGAATTGTCTTGCAATCCATCAATTGGCGGAGTTGCAAAGGGAACTATAGTTAGAGAAGTTGATGCGCTTGACGGTGTGATGGGAATTTTGTCAGATAAAGCTGGAATTCAATTTAGAATATTAAACGCAAGCAAAGGGGCGGCCGTTCATTCTCCAAGAACTCAAATAGATAGAAAATTATATAAGAAATACGCTTTGGAGTTGGTTCAAAATTATGAGAATTTAGATTTGATAGAAAATGAAGTTGTTGATTTAATTTTAGGCAATGAAGACTTCACTCCACCCTTGAGGGGGAGTCAAACCATTGAAAATGGTTTGGTGGGGGGCTTCACTCCCCCCTTGAGGGGGAGTCAAACCATTGAAAATGGTTTGGTGGGGGGTTATAAAAGATTATACTCTAAAAAAATCCTAGAATATGCTCAAGAACTAAGAAATAATACAACAAATGCCGAAAAATTTTTATGGTATTTTTTGAAAAATAGACAAATGTTGGGAGTAAAATTTAGAAGACAAGCGCCTATAGGCAATTACATAGTTGATTTTGTATCTTTTGAGGAAAAAATTATTATAGAATTAGATGGCGGCCAACATAATGAAAATAATGCTATTTTATATGATAATGAAAGGACGAAATTTTTAAATTCAGTTGGTTATAGAGTTTTAAGATTTTGGGATAATGAGGTATTTAAGAATATTGGTGGTGTATTGGAGAGTATATATAATAGTATTGCCCCCCACCAAAACTCCTCTGGAGTTTTGACTCCCCCTCAAGGGTGGAGTGAAGCCCCCCGCCAAAACTCCTCTGGAGTTTTGACTCCCCCTCAAGGGGGGAGTGAAACCCCCCACCAAAACTCCTCTGGAGTTTTGACTCCCCCTCAAGGAGAGAGTAATACCTTGAGTATCAAAGGCGTTATTTTAGCTGATGGAACAGAGATTTTTGCTTCAAAGGTAATTTTAACTACTGGAACATTCTTAAACGGCGTCATTCATGTTGGTTTTGATAGCCACGAGGCCGGAAGAATTAATGAAAAACCATCAAAAAAACTGGCGGAAAAACTTAAAACAATCTTTGGCGATAGTGTTAAAAGGTTAAAAACGGGAACTCCGGCAAGAATTAAAAAAGATACGATAGATTTTGGTGATTTAGAAATGCAAGCTCCAGATAAAAATCCTAAACCTTTTTCATACTTGAATGATAAGATTGAAAATGAGCAAGTAGTTTGCCCTATAACTTATACAAACGCTGAAACTCATAAAATTATTTTGGATAATCTAAAAAAAAGCGCCCTATATGGCGGAAAAATTACAGGAAGAGGCCCAAGATACTGTCCTTCAATAGAAGATAAGCTTGTTAGATTTGCTGATAAAGACAGGCATCAAATATTTCTTGAGGCGGAAGGACTGGATAGCAATGTTATTTATCCAAACGGCATATCAACATCTTTGCCGTCAGATGTGCAAGAGGCTTTTATTCATACGATGAAAGGATTGGAAAATTGCAAAGTTCTTAGATATGGATATGCAATTGAATATGATTTTGTAGATCCCAGAGAACTGTATCCAACTCTTGAAACTAAGAAAGTTAAAGGGCTTTATTTGGCTGGACAAATCAATGGAACTACGGGCTATGAAGAAGCAGCGGGACTTGGTCTGATTGCAGGAATAAATGCTGCACTTCCAGATAATAAAGAATTTGTTTTAGACAGGACATCAAGCTATATTGGCGTTATGATTGATGATTTAACAACTCTTGGCACAAATGAGCCATACAGAATGTTTACATCAAGAGCTGAATATAGACTGCTTTTAAGAGCTGATAACGCTGATTTAAGACTCACAGAAAAAGGAATTGAAATTGGGCTAATTTCTAAAATCCGCCAAAATAAATTTAATAAAAGAAAAAAAGAAATTCAAGAAGCAACTGAGCTTTTACAATCTTTGATTATCAGCCCTTCTGAACTTAAAAAATTTAATATAGATGTGAAACAAGACGGAGTAAAGCGAAGTGCTTACGAATTGTTGGCTTTTCCAGATATAGATATTGAGCAGCTTATTAAAATATGGGATAAAATTGAAAATATTGATTTAAAAATTAGAGAGCAAGTGAGTATAGAAGCTCTTTATGAACCTTATATTGAAAGAGAATTAAGAGATATTGAAATATTTAGGAAAGAAGAAAATTTAAGAATTCCAAAAGACTTTGATTATGATACTATTGGCAGTTTTTCAAAGGAAGTAAAAGAAAAATTTAAGACAAATAAACCATTTACAATTGGTGCTGCAAGCAAAATTCCAGGCATCACTCAAGCTAGTGTAATGGCTTTACTAATTGCTATTAAAAATAATAAATTCTAATATAAAAATATCAACCTAAAATAGAGGTTAATATAATGGAATTTAAATATTCAATAGAAAGCGATATTTTAAAAATTTCATTTTGTGGTGATTTTATAGATTACCACAATGAAAAAGAATATAAAAATTTTTTAGAACAAACAAACTCAAAAAAATTTAAAGAAATAATTATAGATTGCAAAAATTTACGAAAATGGGACTCAACATTAGCTGTTATAATATTTAGAATACTTCAAAACAACAAAGAATCAAAAATTGATACGTCAAACATACCGAGCAGCCTTCAAAAATTACTAGAACTTGCATTTTCTGGCGAAAAAAAACCGCTTAACCAAAAACAAGAACAAAAAAGTATAATTGAAAAAATCGGAGATAATACTATTGACAAATATACCGCTTTCTACAGAGGGATTAATTTTCTTACAAGCATTTTTAAATCACTTGGAAGATTTCTTTCCGGAATTGCTGTAATGAGAAAAGTTGATTTTTTATTCGCTTTAGAAGAGTGCGGCTATAAAGCTTTGCCAATAGTATGTTTAATCAGCTTCATGGTTGGACTAATTCTTGCATTTGTTGGCGCTACTCAGCTAAAAATGTTTGGCACGCAACTATATGTGGCAAATTTAGTATCTATAGGCATGGTTAGAATTATGGGACCAGCTATGACTGGCATTATTATGGCTGGTAGAACTGGCGCTGCCTATACTGCAACAATTGGAACAATGCAAGTAAATGACGAAATAAACGCATTAAAAACGATGGGAATACCAATTATAGATTTCTTAGTGTTGCCAAGATTGTTGGCCTTAATACTAATGATGCCAATTCTAAGCATGTTTGCTGATATTTTTGGAATATTAGGCGGTGCAAGCGTTGGAACTACAATGCTCGGAATTCCATTTAATGAATATTATAAATTATCTATGAAAGCTTTAAATTTAAAGAATTTCTTAATTGGAATTTTTCATGGTTGGACTTACGGCTGGATTATTTCAATATGCGGATGTTATTATGGAATTTATTGCGGAAAAGACGCTGAGAGTGTTGGAATAGCCACTACAAAATCCGTTGTCAGCACAATAGTTTGGGTTGTCATTACAACGGGAATAATAACATTTATATGCCAATTGCTTAAAATATAAATTGAGTTCAATATATATTGGATTAAGTATTAATACAAATATCGTGTAGTTCTCCTTTATTGGCTGTTTTGTAGCTCCATTTTGTCAACTACGTTGACATTTCCCCTCAAGGAGTGAAAAGATTGTTCTTGGTTGTCGCACCATTTTTCCTCCGCCACTGCTAGAAATCTTTCCTATCCTTGACGAGAAAACAAAGAAAAAAAGAGAGTTATAGCAGAAATTCATACATCTATATTATTAATTAAATCCAATCCAACAAATTAATAAAATATTGATTTTTATATTTTTAATATTACTTTTATAATGGAAACAAATTAAGAAAATATGATAGTTTGGGCACTCACTGACGATAAAATCGGAAGTAATAATCAATCAATAGCAATAGCAGAAAAATTGTCTTGTTATTATGTGGTGAAGAAAATAGTCTACAATGGCCTCATTAGAATACCAAACTTTCTTAGAAGAGACACTTTACTTGGGGTTGATAAAAAGGAAAGTTCGGATATAAAATACGACTTGCCAGATGTTGTTGTTTGTGCTGGCAGAAGACTTTCAAGTGTGGCATTAAATATTAAAAAAAGGTCTCATGGTAGGACTTTTGTTATTAATATAATGAATCCCGATTTGCCATATGATAATTTTGATGTTTTATTGTTTCCTATTCATGATAATACTCCTCAAAAGTTTTTGAAAAAAGGGAATATTATAGAAACGAATGGAAGCTTAACAAGAGTTAATCTTGCAAAAATTGAAGAGGAAAAAGAAAAGTGGAATGAATCTTTTAAGGATTATAAAAGACCACTGATAACATTGATTTTTGGCGGCGATACAAAAAATCGTAAATTTAATGGTGTAGAATGTGGTGTGATGGTTTCAAATCTTGCAAATATCGTTAATAGAGTATCTGGAAGTTTACTGATAACAACAAGCAGAAGGACCAGCAGTGAATGCACAAGCCAAATAAGAAGAAAGAGCAATTGCGATCATTATATATACGATTGGAGATGGGAAAATGATCAAAAAAATCTTATGAAAAGTGAATTAGGAAATCCATATTTTGCACTTTTGGGTTTATCTGATTTTTTAATTGTAACGGGCGATTCTATGTCTATGGTATCAGAAGCTTGTTCTACTGGCAAGCCGACTTATGTTTATATGCCAAAAGAAGCCTTAAGTGCAAAACATTTAAGGTTTTGTAATGAAATGATAAAACAAGGATATATAAAAGAATTTGATAAAAATACTGATTATATACAAAAATATAATTATATGCCATTAAATGAATTGGATAGAGTTGTAAATTTAATTTTGAAGAAAATGGAGGAATAATCATGATATTTAAAATCTATCAAATCTTAACAATTTTATTTTCCCCTATAATTGATATTTATATGTGGATTAGACTGCAAAATGGCAAAGAAGACAAAATAAGAATTAAAGAAAGGTTTGGATATTCTTCAGTAAAAAGGCCAACTGGCGATGTAATTTGGGTGCAGTGCGCTAGCGTCGGAGAAACTAATTCAGCTCTTCCATTAATAGATAAAATTATAGAAAAATATAATGAAAAAATAACAGTCTTAATAACTACTGGAACCATAACAAGCGCTAATATTATATTGGAAAAAATAAAAAATAAAAAAAATATAGTGCATCAATATACTCCAATAGATAAATATTTTGTTATTAAGAGATTTTTAAAGTTCTGGAAACCAAAGGCTTTGATTACTGTGGAATCTGAAATTTGGCCAAATATGATTGTAATGTCTCATAAAGTTTGTGAAAAAGTAATAATTGTCAATGCAAGAATATCTATAAAATCTTTTGAAAGATGGAAAATGTTTAAAAACTTAAAGGAAACAATTTTTGATTCAATAGATATATGCTATCCGCAAAGCCAAGATGATCAATATAGGTTAATTAATCTTGGAATTCAAAACACGATATTTCTTGGAAATTTAAAGTTTGATATATCAAAATTAGAAGTTGATGAAACTCTTTTGAAAAAATTACAAAATAAAATTAATGACAGGAATTTTGTTTTATTGGCCTCATCGCATATAGAGGAAAATGAAGAAATTTTAAAAATTTATAAGGAATTAAGAAAAAAAGTTAAAAATATTTTACTTATTTTGGCAATTAGGCACTTAAAAAAATCAAATGAAACTTTTAATTTTTTTACAAAAAATAGCATAAATTGCAAAAGAAAAAGCGAAAATCAAGAAATTACAGACGATACAGAAATTTTTATTTTTGATGAAATGGGAAAAATGGGAACGCTGTTTGAATTGAGCGATATAGTTTTAATGTGCGGATCTCTAGTTGATGAAATTGGGGGGCATACACCAGTTGAACCAGCAAAACATGGATGCGCAATATTAACTGGTCCATATATTAAAAATAATAAATCTTTATTTGTTGAATTGGAAAAAAATAAAGCATGCATTATTTGCAGAAACCAAAAAAAAATAGTTAGTTTTTTATCAGACAGTATAGTAGGCTTAATTAAAGATAAAAATAAGACACTAGAATTAAAAAATAATGCAAAAACTGTATGCGATAAATTTTCAAATGTTAAAAATAATGTTGCAAAAAGTATTATACAAAATTTGAGGTAAAAAATGGAAAAAATGACAAACCAACTTGTTCCTATAGTCATAGAGCAAACAGGAAAAGGCGAAAGAAGCTATGATATTTATTCAAGGCTACTAAAAGAAAGAGTGATTTTTATAACTGGAGAAGTTGAAGACAATATGGCCTCGCTTATAGTTGCTCAACTTTTATTTTTGGAATCTGAAAATCCAGAAAAAGATATATATATGTATATCAATTCCCCGGGAGGCATTGTGACGTCAGGTTTGTCCATTTACGATACAATGCAATATATAAAATGCAAAGTGGCGACATTATGCTTAGGACAGGCCTGCTCAATGGGATCTCTTTTATTAACCGCAGGTGAACCTGGCATGAGATATTCTTTGCCAAACTCAAGAATTATGATACATCAACCATCAGGGGGTTTTAGAGGACAGGCATCAGATATTGAAATTCATGCAAAAGAAATTTTAAACTTGAGAAAAAGATTGAATAGCATGTATGTGAGACATACGGGAAAAACATTGACCGCAGTTGAAAAAGCAATGGATAGGGATAATTTTATGAGTCCAGAGGATGCTTTAAAGTTTGGTTTGATAGACCATATTATCACCAATAGAGACGAAATAAAATAAAAAAATATAATTATTGGCGTCATTGAATAGACAACAAAACCGCACATAATATTTATGTTCTAAAATCTTATAAAGAATAAATATACACAACAATTCAACCGCAATCCATAATATATTTAATTAAGATTAGTCAACTTAAAATAAGCAGTTCCTCAAAATATTATATGCAAAGAATTTTTGATTAACCTTAAATTTTACAAGTTAAAAATAAAATAAATAATTAAACCTGTAGAGTTTGTTTTAGAAAATTTTTTAAAATAAGAAAATTCAGTTGACAGCTCATCTAAAAATTTATAGCTCAAAGAGACTTTAAATTGATTTAAACTGTAATCAGTATAGCAATTATAAGTTTTATTTTGAGTTGACGAAATGTGAGTTTTTATGTGATCTTGATACTCATAATAAAAATTTACTGATGAGGTTGGATTTATTCTCAAGCCTAAAGTAGTTTCAAAGGTTATTCTATCATAATTGATATTGTTAAATACCCTATAGCCAATCCTCGAATCAATAAAATATTTAAGATTAATAAAACTTATTGAATTAATTTTGCCATCTCTTCCAAATAAAGTCGAAAACTCATAAGAAGTCCTAACATCAAATAGATTGAATTTTTTGGAAAGCTTATCGTATTTGATTGGCGCATAAAAAGAATATTCAATAGAAAATAAATTTTTATTTTTATTATATAAATTCTGTATAACGAAAACATTTGAGTAAAAATCGTTTTCAATTTTTTCTTTATATAAAAGCCCATCATTATCAAAGTATTTTTGATTAAAATTATAATTTTTTAAATAGCCGCCAAACGTTATATTTTCCAACAAACCATATTCCATGTAAAGTTTATAAGAATTTACATTATAAGCAATTTCTTCTTCATCGCTGAAAATATTGTCTGAAGAATTTGATTCTCTTAAATATTCCATTACATTAAATAATGTATTCTTTTGTCTAACCCAAGCTGACGCATAAGCCATGCTAAGAGAAAATAAAAGAAAAATAATAAATGCAAGTATAACTCTATTTATTATTTTTCTCATTAGACCTTCTGCATATATATTTTTTCATTCCGCAATTAAGTAATCAACTATCGTGCAAAAACAATAAAAACTACGTAGAAGGCGAAGACGGCTCCGCAGAATCCTTAGCAGGTGGAGTATTAGAAGACGAAGACGACTCCGCAGGATTCTCAGGAACAGGTGGAGTATTAGAAGACGACTCCGCAGAATCCTTAGCAGGTGGAGTATCAGTAGATTCAACACTTGGAACTTTTGATGACGTTCTAGATGGAGGCAATGAAGCGGCAGGCTCCCCTGATGCAGCGTCTGATGAAGCTGGTGGAACACCTGATACAACTGTGCTAGATGATGCTGTAGAAGGAACAACTGTCGGCGTTGCATTACTTGAAGCTGCAGGAGTATCTGGTGGAGTCGTAGCAGGACGTTCTTTTTCTCCTTCTGTTGTAGGAGGTTGAGGTTTTTTTGCTTCTTTTACGGCAGCCCTATAAGCACGTTCATTACCACGCCATAAACGTTTGAATAGATTTCTTCCAGATTCTTCTCTCTGTTCAGTAGACGCCATATTTCCAATATTTCCTCGGTCAACTTTTACATTTTGCTGTAATTGTTTTAACTGCTTTTTATACAACTTTTCTATTTCCTTTACAGCATCATTATATTGACTTCTAGTGCCACGCTGTGTAGTCCACCGAGCAAGCATTCCCCCATATTGTTCTTCCAATTTTTTCTTATCTGCTTTTTTTTGTGCGTCTAAATCTTGTTTAGAAGTCTCAAAAATATGCTTAGCAGCTTTTTCTCTTGCTCTAAATGTATAACTTGCATCACCCGTTTCTCCTCTTTCCATTTTCTCTCTGGTTTTTTCAGCTGATTGAAAGGCGCCAACTCTCATATCTTTGGAACCCATTATGGAAGAACCTATAGCCCCTACAGATCCAACAGCAGCTCTTACACGAAACTTTTCCCCAGCCAAACCAAGAAGGCTTCTTGATTTTTGAAGATCTGTGTCGTTCACTCTTAAGAAATCATCAACACTCCTAACACCAAACATTTGTGCGGCTGCTTGTACTTCCTTATGATTATTGTAATAAGATTTAAAAGCATCTTCTCTGACCTTCGCAAGCTCTTCATTTCTAACACTATTAGACATACCCAATAACTCTTTAGCATGTAATCTCTTATATTGCGCCAAAGCTTTATCAGCTTCAAGATTTGCCGTTCTTAAACCTTTTCTAGCAACGCTACTATTTACATCCTCTTTTTTCTCTTCTTCAGCAGTCTTGTATCCAATAAGCTTTTTAGCAGTTCTCTGACTGATGTCTTTTGCTACATCTTTTATTGGTTTTGCTACTGTTTTATCATAAAATTTACTTCCAGATTCTTTAATATCTTTGCTTAAAGTTTTTAAGAAAACTCCCGCACCACCAATGCTGGTTCCTAAGTCAGTTGCAAACTCTATAAATTTACTCATTAAGTCTGCAATTAGATAAATCAACAATATTTGAAATAAACCAGGAATAGCGGAAGCTGCAGCCGATGCTGAAGTTGCTGTTGTCGCTTTCCAGAAGCTCATTAATTGAAGATTTCCTAAAAGTGGCAAATTTATCTCCCATACAGGTTTCCAGCAAACTCTATAGCTTAGAATAAATTTAATAATATTGTAAACTAAGACATTGAATAAACTTAAACACGTGAGTAAGAATACCTGTTCTAATGCAAATGATATAAGATTATTCATCCATTTATTAAACATTTCTTTTGTTTTTTCAAATATAAGCAGAACAAAGAAAATAGGACCAAATGCTAACAATAACGATAAGAAAAACTGTGCCGTTAAATATAATAGTAGTGCATTTGCTACGCTAAATATATATGTAAGTACTGACGAATATATTATAAATACATATAACCAGCCAAAGAAACTCACAAAGAATAATCCCCAAATTTTACAAGATACAGGATCCGAGAATAACAACGATAAATTCTTATCAACACCGCTAAATAAAACACTTTTATCATAGAAATCCCCTTTAACAAAAGCTTCCGTTAAACTGGCGCTTTGGTCAAACGCTCCCGCAACAGCAAAAACTATATAGTCCACACCTTGTTTGAAGAATTTAACAAAAAACATGTTATAATATTTCCATCCATCACTGCCAATCATCAAATAAATAAAACTAATTTTAATAATTCTCTTAACCAATTCGCCGTGCGTTAAATCTGCCATACCCATTAGATAATACATTCCATAAAACATAATCATTAAAGTAAAACAAAGTTTAACAATTGTTTGATATGCATTATCAGTAATAACCGCAACATAGAACCTCTGTAAAAATCCACCACCATTATTGAAATATTTACAATTACTCTTATACAAATCAGTAGCTAATGTAGAACAATTTCTATAACAATTGCTATCCCCAATTTTACATTTGTTGCCAAACGTTGTTTCAGCAGGGTCAAATAAGGATTCAGGAAAATATATATTACATTCAGAATTATTAGTTGATGAACAAGCTTCTATTTCTCCGTCGTTATCTACATATAAACCTATATTTTTACCATCAATAACTTCCAAAATCGGCTTCATTACATATTTAACAATATATCCTGTAGTATTTAAAAAATCTTTTGGAGTTCTAAGTTTTAAAGAATAAGTTCCATTATTGTTATAATAGGAATTAACACAATAAGGAGTGGCTCTAGTTAATATTTTAGGACCTTCATCACATGAAATTGTAGAGCATGACATCCAACTACTACTATTTTTTCCAAAACTACATTTACACTGAGTTCCATCGCCGTTATAAATTAGATTAGGACCGAGATCGCAAGTTAATGTATCACAACTAGTATAATTAGTACTATTTGTTCCAGAACTACATTTACATTCCATTTGCGTATAAGTAGCTTTAGTCGTGCTAGTGCCACAAGCAACTTCTTCTTGTTTATCTATAATCTTAAAATATAATCTTAAATTCTTATAATCATCAATATTTACTCCTGTAACATTAAGATCGGCAATGGAAATATTGCTAGCGCCAGTTGTTCTATTAACTATATAGCCATTGTAATCAAAATGATATGGAGAATTTTCATTATCTAAACTACCATAATTGGTACTTGACTTATCAATATTATATTTCACAACCCATTTCTTGAACTCAGGATCGCTTTCGGAACCAGACCAGCCCTTAAGAGCCAAAGCAACTCCCATTTGCTCACCATTATTAAAATATTGTCCCAAAGATACAATAAATTGATATTGGCCAGCATTGTTAGAATACATATCATTAGCGCCACTAAAGCCAACATTAAAATTACTGTTTTCTATTACAAAAAATGAAATATTTTTATTTATAGTAGATAATTCACTTGGAGAATTATATCTAAACTCACTATAAACTCCAGTAGTAGCATCTTTATAAGAAGTATCAAGTGTCATTGCATCTAAATTTCCATATTCACCACCATTAAATATACTTCCTAGCTTTCTAGCACCAAACAAATAATCATTAACTGTTAATTCACCATATTTGGATACATCACTACTATATAATGATGTATTAGCAAGATTTGTTAAATTTACAACAGCACCAACATAATTTTCTAAATCATAACACTGAACTATATCTGCGGCAATTGTTGTATCAATAGGAGGATTAGAAGCTATAGTCTGACTACATTGATTACAAGAGTTCAAAGTAACGCCCTGAATATACATACACTGAATAGATTCGTTAGCCCCCGATACATAAACTGTAGTACCAGCTTTGCAAGAAGTGTCCGTATTAGGATTAACTGGTTGACAATAACAACCTGAAGGACAGTAATTATTGGCAGCTGAATTACTACATAATTCAAAAAACGTTCGTGGCTGGCAAACAGTATTACCTTGGCTATCATAAATTTTGATACAAAGCGGATTATCAATATTTTCAATAGCAGTTCCAGAACATATCAAAGCTGGTCTAGCTTCTATTCTCAAGGCAAGTCCCTCAGCAGTACTTAAATAAATATTATTATATTTTATAAATTTACGATTTATAATATAGCCATTTGTACTGTCTCCAGTAATATTAAACCAATTATTTTCGTTAAATCTTAATATTTGGCCTTTTCTAACAAAAACATCAGAACTCCATGCGGTACCACTTTGAACCGATATTTCTCTAGGTATTGAATTTCCATCATTCGAATATTCGTAGAAGTTCTTTTCCAACAATGGAGTATTTTCAACATCACTCCTAAAATTATACATTGGGTTTATAATATCAAATTTTACCTGATAACTTGTTGGTGTTGAAGCGCCAGCACATTCTTGAATAGTTCCAGAGCAATATACAAAATTTCCTAGTAAATTTTTAAAACTCACAAAACCGGATTTATTTATTAAAATTTCATTTTGAGGAATAATAAATACAGCCATTCCTTCACCACAAGGAATATCATTACCACTGCTATCTTTCCAAGTTTGAGAAGAATCCGTCGTTGCTGATAATTCAAAAACATTGCTTGTAAAATCTTGATTTTGTGAGTTTGAAATTGCTTTTAATGTATTATATTTACTTTTATTAAATAACGCTATTGAGTTAGTACCATCTTCAGCAAAAAACCATTTTCCGTTAGCCTTTACATTAAAAACATTTGATGTAGTGGTTCCAGTTTGTAAAACATTAACCATACATTCATCATTTGAATTGCCGCCAATTATTGCAAAAGCAAGTTTTATTGGATAGGAACTTGAAATCTTAATTTTTCTCATACCACCATCATATCCCAAAAAATATGGAGTGCCGCTTAAAATACTTAAACTATTAACCTCAAGTACTCCACTAGGCACTAAATTTCCACTGGAACCGCTTTTTGTGCATTCTCTTTGATTGGAGCTGTTAGTTGTGCATGAAACATCACTAAATGGGTTATTCCAAATAAATTTGCTAACATTTTTCGGAACAACTGTTCCGCCTAAGGTTTTTACAAAGATATTATTCATTTCATAGTTAAAATCATGTTGAGACTTATATGACGTATCTGGATAGTCAGTAGCACAAGAAACTTCGGCATTATTTTCATCATAACTACATTTCCAATAATCATAATTTATTTCTTGATCAGGGCCAGTATAACCTCCATAAGAATTTAACGAGCCGCCAGATGGTAAATTATTAATCATCAAAACCCCTCTTCTTAGGAATTCAAGTCTTGCAGGGATATCTTCACCAGTTCCAAATTCTCCAACTTGATTAATTGCAATACATGTTCCAACATCACCAGCTTTGCACCATTTTCCAGTTAATATTGGCTGTATATTTTTTAATGTATTAAAATATGTTCCACTTGAATCGTTTGGAATACTCTGAACTCTTTTATGGTTTACAGCGCTCTGAAAAGTTTTAGACTTGTCTGAAACATCAAATAAAGTTATGGAACCTAACGCTTGAATATTAACAATCTGAGACGAAGAAATTTCTATTCCATATCCACCAGAATCTGATTTTGGACTGTTTGAAAGCCATGCTGGCTCAAAAGAGCTTTCCTTCATAAATGAATCTATAAGACAGGTACTCATACAATCTTCTATACACTTGCTATATGCTCTTTCTAAGTTTATTCTTTTAGTATCGTCGTCAACAGAACTACAACCATCGCCAAAAAGAACAAAGCTATTTAAACATGAAACACCACTTATACCAATTAAACAATCTTTTATTGAACTACAAGCAGCATTACTGAGAACAACAGAGCAAGAACCACCAGTTGACACCGTAGTTGTTCTTACAGTATTCAAACACTCTGCAATAGTTTCACTACCATTTCCTCCATCACTGTTATCTTCCCAATTACACAAACCATCTTTGGCATCTATCGTGAGAATATCTGTATTATATTCGCCAAAATCATCAGCCTCAATACAATCTTTACCATCGCAAGAAGTTAACAAAACTATAAGAAAAAACAAACACAAGAATCTTTTGAAAAATTTTATATACATGTACGTTATATAATTTACTTCTTGAAGAAAATCTTAACACTAAAATAATAAATTGCAACTTGTTTTATGGCAATTACTATTAAATATTATACTAAAATATGATCATGAAAATTTAAAATATAATCAGTTTTTATATTTTAGCTACATTGTCAAATCTATCAAATGATCCAATTTTTCAATTTGATCTTTACTATAACCGTTTTTTTCTTCTTTTTTATCACTTTTATCATCTTTTTTATCTGCTTTTGACGGAATAAGCTTCTCATTCAAATGATCTTTTATACTATTTTTTTCAATTTCTTCATCAGAAACACTATAATTGTCTTTCATCTCATTTAGAAGCGGATCAACAATAGGTAAAATAAAATAAGCCCCAAATGACAATGGTTTATATGTTGTTGATCTTTGTAGCCATCCCGGCCCAAATTTTTCTTCTAAACTAAACCCATCATCAAAAATATTTATTATAGTAGCAAATATTAAAGACGATATAATAAAGCCTTTCATAAAGCCAAATGCGATTCCCAGCGTTATATTTATAGACGATGGAAATTTTGTTGTAATAGTCTTAGAAATATTTGAGGTTAAAACTGATAATCCTATAATTGCTATAATAAAAATCAACGAACTACTGATAATATTTGCCAAAATTGTATTTGATATTTTTTGCAATATTAAATTTGTTATCACGGGTCTTAAAACTACTATTAAAATACCGCTTCCAATCCAGGTCAGCAAAGAGAACAGTTCTTTTATAAATCCTCTTAAAAGTCCTACTAATGTAAGAAAAAATATTATTAAAAAAATAAAATAATCAAAATATGTTAAGTCCATTGGAGCTATTTAATAATAATACTAAACCATGATAATTAAATAATTTAAAAAATCCATAATTTTCTTGCAATTTAAAATTAATTTCTTAACTTTTAATCTAAGGTGTAAAATATTTTTAAGTATAAAAATGATTAAATTTTTAAAAGTTATATTATTTTTAGTTGCATTTGCGTTTGCGTTTGCACTAGGCGTTAGGTTTTCTGATTCTTTTAAAGGAAAATTCGGCAATGGAGAAGAAGCAGAAATAAAGGTCGAAGAAGAAATGAAAAGAGTATTTGACGGACACGAACAGAAGATTAACGAAATAGAAATTGAACCCCAAAATAATCCTCCAATAATAATTGAAGAAAGTGAAACTATTAGTAGTGATATATTAAACAATACTAGTGATGAAAATAAGGGCATTACTAATCAACATTCAGACGCAGAAGTCATGGAATCCATGCACATGGACGGTATAGAAAATCAGCCAACTGACATGAATCATAACGCTATTGATAATCAAGTTATTGATTTTGACAACAGTGTAAATGTAATCAATGTTCCAGAAGAAGCAAAGACTAATGGAAATTCAGCTAATCCTGTTGAAACTCCAAAAATACTTCCAGTTGAAAAAAGCGCTCCAACTGCCCCATCTGGAAATAATACTAGAAGAGCTCGATAATTGAATGAATACAATATTCGCACCAATTACATTAAAAGGTAATTGCAGTGTTTATATTATTAGAATTTCTGGAGACAGAGTTCTGGATTGTTTAAAAGAATTAGGTATCAACAAAATTTTAAAACACAGAGAAGCAACTCTCTGTCTTTTAAAAGATAAAGAGCACAACATAATTGACGAGGCGTTAGTTGTTTATTTTAAATCCCCAAACAGTTTTACTGGCGAGGATATTTGCGAAATAAGTTTACACTGCTCAAGCTATATAATCTCAAAAGTTTCTCAAATCTTATTAGCTATGGAAAATGTGAGGCTAGCTGAAAGAGGCGAATTTTCCAAGAGAGCGTTTTTAAACAACAAAATTGATTTAATGCAGGCGGAATCTATTTTAGATTTAATTAAGTCAGAAACTGAGCTTCAACATAAATTAGCTATAAACCAACTGCAAGGCAAGAATTCAAACTTTTATGAAAATTTAAGAAAACAAATTGTTGAAGTATTGTCTATCTTGGAAGCATTTATTGATTTTCCAGAAGAAAATATTCCAAATAATTTGGAAAAGGAAATAGAAGAAAAAATTTATAAAATAAGCACAGAAATAAAAAATAATTTAAATGATAATAAAGTCGGTGAGAAAATTAGAGACGGATTTCACGTAGCCATCATTGGTGAAGCAAATTCCGGCAAATCTACATTATTAAATTTTTTATCAAAAAGAGATGTCGCAATAGTTTCTAATATAGCAGGAACAACAAGAGATATTATTGAGGTAAATATTGACATAAACGGAATACCAGTTATTTTATATGATACCGCAGGAATCAGAGACAGCGATGATAGTATTGAAAATGAAGGCATTAAAAGAGCTTTAAACAAAGCAGAAAATGCTGATTTAAAAATTATCGTAATTAGCGTTGACAACACAAACATCAATCCAAAAATATTAGATTTAATAGATGAAAATACAATAGTTTTGCTAAATAAAATTGATCTAAAACACAATAATACTCAATTCAATACAAAAAATACTAAACTCATCATTGAAATTTCATTAAAAAACAACTTAAATTTAGACATATTTATGAAAATTTTACAAGAAAAATTAGAATCCATAGTGTCTCCAAATATTAACACAACAATAACAAATGAGAGATGCAGACAAGAACTAATAAAATCATTACAAAAATTAGAATTATTCACATTTAGAAATTCAATAGAAATCAATGCAGAAAATATAAGACTTGCAGCAAATCACATTGGAAGAATAACCGGAAAAATTAACGTTGAAGAAATTTTAGACAATATTTTTTCAAAATTTTGCATAGGAAAGTAAAAAACTGAACCTAGATTAAATATTGTTTGTGCGAGAAATAGAAACAGATTCAGTTTTTATGTTATACACTAAATAATATATAACAAATTACATAATATATATTGAAAATTGCAAGTCAAGTATTTTTTGTGTTAATAATTTTTTAGAAATTATTTATTTGTAAGATATATTATTTTAGTCTTGTTGGCTTAATTGTAATTTTATTTTATTATAATAGTAGTTCCCCTTTGCCCTTCTGACATTTTCCTTCAAGGATGGGAAAAATTGTCCTGGTTTGTGGGACTAACGTCTTAACCACCGTCCGCAATCTTTCTATTCCTTGAAAGGAAATGTTGGAAGAAGAAAGTAGAACTCAAAACATAAAATAAATTGCAAACAAAAACAGCGCAAAAGACAAAACAAAAAAATAATCCACCGTTTGTCTGATGGATTACTTTTTAAAATTAATTCACTAATTATTTTTTATATTTAGCTTTAATTTCTTCTTCTACGCTTGATGGAACCCTTTCATATCTTGCGAAAATCATTGTGAACTGAGCTCTGCCTTGCGATAAAGATCTCAAGGAATTAACATAACCAAACATATTAGCTAATGGAACAAAAGCTTTAACAACTTTTACACCGTCTCTGTCATCAAGATTTGCGATTTGTCCTCTTCTTGAGTTAATATCGCCGATAATATCACCCATATATTCTTCTGGAGTAACAACTTCAACCGACATTATAGGTTCAAGAATTGTAGCGCCACCTTTTTCCATCATATCTCTAAATGCATATTTAGCAGCAATTTCAAAAGCTAAAACTGATGAGTCAACATCATGGAATGCGCCATCATATAGTTCAGCTTGAAAATCAACAACTGGATAGCCTGCTAAAATACCAGTATTTTTTGCCAAATTAAGACCTTTCTCAACGCCTGGAATATATTCTTTTGGAATTCTTCCGCCGACAACGCTATTAATAAACTTGAAGTCGCTAGAATCTTGTCCTGTTTTAGGTTTTGGAGAGAATTTAATATTAACTTTAGCAAATTGTCCCGCACCACCTGATTGTTTTTTGTGAATATATTCAATATCAACAGGTCTAGTAATTGTTTCTCTGTAAGCAACTTGCGGAGCACCAATATTTGCTTCAACCTTGAACTCCCTTTTTAGTCGGTCAACAATAATTTCAAGATGCAACTCACCCATACCTTTTAATATTGTTTGTCCTGATTCTTGGTTTGTTTCAACTCTTAATGAAGGATCTTCGGCCAATAATCTAGCTAAAGCCATACCCATCTTTTCTTGATCGGCTTGAGTTTTTGGTTCAACCGAAACCTCAATAACTGGTTCTGGGAAGTCCATTTTTTCAAGAACAATTGGGAAGCTTGGGTCGGCCAAAGTTTCACCGGTAGTAGTGTATTTTAAACCAGCTAAAGCAACTATATCGCCAGCAGAAGCTTCTTTAATATCTTCTCTATTATTAGAATGCATTAAAAGAATTCTTCCAGCTCTTTCTTTTCTATCTTGAATTGTATTTAAAACTGTATCACCAGCATTTAATGTTCCTGAATAAATTCTGATAAATGTAATATAACCTACAAATGGGTCATTTGCAATTTTAAAGGCTAAAGCAGAAAATTTAGGTTCTTTATAATTAATCAAAAGTTCTTTATCATTCAAATGTCCATGAATACCTGGCAAATCAATCGGACTTGGTAAATAATCGATAACAGCATCTAACAATGGTTGAACACCTTTATTTTTAAAAGCTGAACCGCATAAAACTGGAACGAAATGGAAATCTATTGTTCCTTTTCTAATACATTTCTTAATTTCTTCACTTGAAACTTCTTCACCATTCAAATATTTTTCCATTAATTTTTCATCTTCTTCAACAGCTGTTTCAATTAACTTTTCTCTGTATTCTTTAGCTTTTTCAAGCATATCAGCAGGAATATCAGCATAAGAATAATGGCTACCTTTTTCACCATCCCAAACCATTTGCTTCATTTCAAGCAAATCAATAATACCCTCAAATGCTTCTCCAGATCCAACCGGCAATTGTATAACTAAAGGCCTAGCTTTTAATCTATCAATAATCATTTGAACGCATCTGTAAAAGTTCGCACCTGTTCTATCCATTTTATTACAGAAGCAAATTCTAGGAACTTTATATTTTGTAGCCTGTCTCCAAACACATTCTGATTGAGGCTCAACGCCAGCAACACCATCAAATACGGTAACGGCACCATCAAGAACTTTGAGAGATCTCTCAACTTCAATAGTAAAGTCAACGTGTCCCGGAGTATCAATTAAGTTAATTCTATGTCCCTTCCAGAAACAAGTTGTAGCGGCAGAAGTAATTGTAATACCCCTTTCCTGCTCTTGAACCATCCAATCCATAGTAGCAGCTCCATCGTGCACCTCACCTATTTTGTGAGTTTTGCCTGTGTAAAACAAAATTCTTTCACTAGTTGTTGTTTTTCCAGCATCAATATGTGCCATAATTCCGATGTTTCTATATTTTTCAATAGGATATTCCCGAGCCATTTTTTTTCTTTATTATTAATAAAATTAAGTGGCATAAATAACCACAATGGAAATATTTTACATATAAAATTTTAAAAATAAAGTATTTTGTGATTTAAAACAATTTTTGTATCCAAAAGGAAATATTAAAGGACAAAGATTAGCTAATACTAATACTACAACAACCATAATATATTATAGCCACCTATTCTGCGATTTTTATCAAATATCAATCAATCCAAATATCTTTTTAATAAAAACGAATTTTTATAAATATTAATCAATCCAAATATCTTTTTAATAAAAACGAATTTTTATAAATTAAAATCCAACCAACTTTTATCACTTCTTAATTTGATATAACCATCACCTGGCATACCTGGTTTTGCCTCTCTTGATGAATTATCTTCCAAACTTAATTTAACTCTAAAGACTAGTTTTTCTCGTTCTTTTTGAGTCTCAACCTCTTTTGGTGTAAATTCAGCATTCTCCGCCACAAATGTTATTTTTGCATTAAATGTTTTTTTGGGATAAGCGTCTAATTTTATTTTTGCTTCTTCTCCTAGTTTAACTTGCCCTGCTTTTTCTGACGGCATATAAATGGTCATATATAAATCGTCTGGATTATACATTATAAATAGTTTTCCGCCTGCAGCCAACATTTCACCATTTTCTACTAATTTATATAAAATCACTCCATCTATTGGAGAATTGATTTTCATATCTTCCAAGTTTATTTCTGTTGATTTTATTGAAGCTAAAGCTGATTTATGGGATGATTGCAGTGCTTTTTTGTTTGCGTTTAGGCTTAATAATTTTGCTTTATATTTTTCTAAATAATTGTTGTTTCTATCAAGTTCAAATTGCGATGAAAAATTTTGTTTCATTAAAGTTTTTGTTCTTTCAACTTCTTTTTTGTAGAAGTTTATATCGCTGTTTGTTGCCTTAATTTCTGCGTCGATTGAGGCTATTTGCTTTAGAATTTCTTCAGATTTTGCTTTTTGAGCCTCTAAATCTGCGGCTAGCGACCTACTATCGATTGACGCCAATAATTGCCCTTTTTTCACTACATCTCCCTCATTCACATTAACTTCCGCAAGTCTGCCTGGAAATTTTGTTGCGATTACTGTTTCTCTGGACTCAATTCTACCATTGCCCTTAATAATTCCGTTCGATTCCTTAAAGAAAAAAAGTTTGAATACAGATAATCCTAAGATAATAATTGCGAATGTCGCTATTAATGCTAGTAGAATTTGTTTTATTCTCTTTTTTTTGTCTTGGTACATTAATTAGTGGTTTTGTTTGACAATATTAAGTATATAGCTTGTTTTTTTAAAAAAACAACTGATAAATATTGTTAGTTAGCAATTAAACTTAAATTCTATTCTATCAACAATCTAATTTTTCAATTCTTTTTAAATGTCTTCCGCCACTAAAAGATGTTTTAGAAAAAACCTCCAAACATTCAAAGGCTACTTCGTCGCCAATCATTCTTGCGCCGAGGCATAGAATATTCGCATTGTTGTGCTCTCGTGTTAGTCTTGCCATTTGCGAATGAAAACATAATGCTGCTCTTATTCCCCTATTTCTATTTGCTGAGATTGACATACCAATTCCAGTTCCGCAAATTAAAACTCCAAATTCAACCTTTTTGTTTAAAACTAATTCGCAAACTTTTTTTGAGTAGTCTGGATAGTCTACGGATTCATTATTGTTTGTGCCGCAATCTATAAATTCAAAATCATCTTTAAATTTGTTGATAATTTTATTTTTTAATTCTGTGCCGCCGTGGTCGTTTCCAATTGCAATAATTCTTTTTGTCATATTCTTCTAGTATTGTATATAACTAATAACTTTTTTTACGCCTCTTGTTGTGCTTATTGTTTTTGTTATTTCATCCATTTGGAATTTATTTTGAGATTTTCCTATAACAATAGCAACGGAATTGGTTATACTATATTTATAGTCTGATAACTCAACATCTTTTAATTTATTTAACCTTATTGAAATCTTTTTTGCAATGAAATAATCATTCAAACCGCTGATATTCTCATTTGGATCCAAAACCATTATTTCATTAATGATTTCATTATTTGGTTGCGCAGCAGATGCTTTAGCAGCAGATGCTTGTTTATATTTTGCTTCCCTCACATAGCCGCTTAATAAAACCCTTCCCTTGAATACTGTTATTTTTATATTTCTATATGAGCTGCTGTCATCTTCTGCTTTAAATGCCTTTTTTATGGATTTTTTTATTTCTTCCCCATCTTTAGCTGAGTTATTTTCTGATATCTTATTTTCTGTTTTGCTTTCCTTATTTGATTTTGCCACAACAACTCCACTAGCTACTGTTCCAACAACAACAGTCTCAACGCAAGAGCACAAAAAAATCAATATAAGAGATAGTGCAAAAATTTTTTTAGACATTTTTATATGTTTATGATTATTCACCTTTTTTCTTTTTTGTAGTTCGTTTATCTTTTTCTTTTCTTAGTTGAATAACTAATTTTTCAAAAGCCCCATCAAAAGCTCTATATACATCAATATCTTCACCATCAGCATTGATTTTTGAAGCATTTATAGTGATATTTGCGTGAATAATATTATTTTGTTTATTTAAATGAACCTCAACAACAGGCAAATTGTTGAAATATTTAGACACCTCTTTTTCAATTTTTCCATTGACATATTCAGGGAAACTTTGCCCTAATTCAATACTACCAGAAACATTAATTTTCATAGAACTCCTCAATTATTTTGCTAATTTGAATATATTTTGTTTAAGATAATAGTCAAGCCAAAATGCAAATGGAATTCTTTTATTTTTTCTTTTTATTATGAGATAATTTGTAGCTACCCTTTGTCGCATTGCGACATTTCCCCTCAAAAGGGGAAAGATTGTTCTTAGGTGTCGCACTATTTTTCTTAACCACCGCTCGTAATCTTTCCCCTCTTGAGGGGAAATGTCCGAAGGACAAAGGGGAGCTATTTATAATTATATTAAATCACATAAGAAATCTATAATTTCCAAATTTAATACCAATATTATTTAATTTGACTATATAAAATAATAATATATTCTCTTAATTGGTTAAAATAAAAAAATAATTATGAGAAAAAAACCAGTTGTATTATGTATTTTAGATGGTTGGGGTATAGCAGATAACGATGAGTATTCCGCAATTGCCAAAGCTACAGTTCCAAATTTTAAAGGTTGTTTGGCTGGTTATCCGCATTCTCAATTGCAAGCAAGTGGTGAGTTTGTTGGTTTACCAGACGGACAAATGGGAAATTCCGAGGTTGGACATACAAATATTGGCGCAGGGAGAGTAGTTTTACAGACTTTACCTATGATTAACAGAGATGTTGCGAGCAACACAGTTAAAGACAGACCTGTTATTAAAGACATGGTTAAAAAAATGAAAGCAAGCGGAAAAGCTATGCACTTAATTGGCTTAATGTCTGATGGCGGAGTTCATTCACATATTAATCATATTATAAATTTAGCAAAAGTTTTTGGTGATAGCGGAATAAAGGTTTATTTGCACTTGCTCACTGATGGTAGAGACGTGGCTCAAAAATCCGCTTTGACATTCATCAAAAAATTGTATGATGAGTTAGACAAAGATTATCCAAATATGTTTATTGCTACAGTTGGTGGCAGATATTATGGCATGGATAGAGACAAAAGGTGGGATAGAGTAGAGAAAGCTTATAACGCAATAGTTCTTGGCGAATGCGAAGAAAGATTTAAAACCGCAATGGAATGCGTTGAAGCTTCATATAAAAAAGACATTACTGACGAGTTTATAGCTCCTTCTGCTATCAGAAATTACGAGGGTATGGAAGATGGTGATGGATTTTTATTCTGTAATTTTAGAGCCGATAGAGCAAGAGAATTAACTGCAGCTCTTGGTGATAAAAATTTTACTGATTTTAACAGAAAAAAGATTATCAAATTCACAGTTATGGGCGAGTTAACAGAATATTCCGAAGATCACGCAAAATACTTAGAAACAGTTTATATTCCAGAGGAAATAAAACATTCATTAGGCGAGATCGTAGCAGAAGCTGGTTTAAAACAATTAAGAATTGCCGAGACTGAGAAATATGCTCACGTTACGTTCTTTTTCAATGGCGGAAAAGAAACTGTATTTAACGGCGAAGAAAGAGTCTTAATTAATTCTCCAAAAGTAGCGACCTATGATTTACAACCAGAAATGTCTGCTAGCGGTGTAAAAGAAGGCGTTTTAAAGGCAATAGATTCAAATAAATTTGATTTAATTGTTATTAATTTTGCAAATCCAGATATGGTCGGACACACTGGAATTATGGAAGCCGCAATTAAGGCATGTGAAGCTGTTGACAAAGCTTTAGGTGAAATTCTCGATGCCATAAAAGCAAAAGACGGTATAATTTTCATAACCGCAGATCACGGAAATGCCGAAAAAATGTTTGACAATACCAACGGACAACCATTTACAGCTCATACAACAAATCCTGTTCCGTTTATAATGGTTGGAAACAACTTAAAAAATGTTAAATTAATGGATGGCGCTTTGTGCGATATAGCTCCAACGATTTTAAAGGTTATGGAGCTAAAACAGCCTAAAGAAATGACCGGAAAATCTTTGATTAAGTAATATTTCTTGGATTTATAATCTAGCAGTTAAAATTATTAAATGTAAAATAAATATAAATGTTAATAAGAAAAAATGCTTAATACTAACGATAACTATACAGCGATCAATTTAGAATTTAATTATTTGAACTTAAAGAAATATCTTTTTAAATTATATAAACAAGGATTAGATAACTTTAATATCGCACTTCTCATATCTTTAGAAAAAGAGTATTATGAAGGTAAAAATCTAAAAAGAATAATAAAAGATTTCTCTCGTGGTGCTGGGTTCGGAGACCCAACACCACAAAGAATTTTATTGCAATATCAAATTTAAAATATAGCTTATAATTGCGATAACTAAAAACATATTCACATATGACAAGTCAAAAAGAAGACGAACAGTCAGTCAGCAAAAGCAGTGAGGATGTTGCTATACACAATTTTTACAAATCAAATATAATTCAACCATTAAAAGGATTTTGCACCACAGTAGAAGAAGGTTGTTCTATAAGCAAAGCAGCAAGAAAATTATTTATATCGCCATCAGCAATAAGCAAACAAATAGCATCATTAGAAGATAAATTAAAAGTGAAATTATTTAATAAAAAGACAGAAAATTTAATAAATAGAGTTTCTTTAGAGTTAACAGAAGAAGGAAGAGAGTTTTATGAAAGGGCAAAGGATATTATTGATGGAACAGATAGATTGGTTTTTGACTTTTTGGAGGATAAGTATGAAAGAGAAAGTAAAACTTTAAAAATTGGAGCAAACTCTGCGATACTAGTAAAAATTTTAAAATATATTACACTTTTTAAAAAGAATAATAAAGATATAAATATTGAAATAAAAATATATGAACAAAATGAAGGATTGGAATTATTATCTAATAACAAGATAAGCGTGTTTATTTCAAGTTTAGAAGAGAATGAGGAAGTTATGAAAAATTTGAAATTTACAAAACTTACTAAATATATACCTTACTGGGTTTTATATAAAGGACATCCGTTAGAAAATAAAAAAGAAATTACTAAAAATGATGTAGTAAATTCGGATTTAATATTTAATTATAGAGATATAACTATGATCACTTTAAAAACTCTTATTGATACATATAAAATAAAAAGTTCTATCAATATAAATGACTCTGGTTTGGAAGGACAAAAACTATTGATTAAAAATGAATTAGGTATTTGGCTAATTTTTGATATATATTTAAATCTAGAAGATAAAAAAGAATTAGTTATTAAAAATGCCGAAAATATGTTTCCAACTGGTTTTGGAGGGTGTTTTACAAATAAATATGCCAATAGCATAACAAAACAATTTGTAGATTTTTTAGTCTCAAAAAAAGAAGAAATTTTTATATAAATTTCATATATATGCAATTTTTACATTTTATATAATATTTTACATAAATATTTTATATTTTGGATTCCCGCATTCGCGGGAATGACAGTTCTTATGCGGTTCGGCTGTCATTCCCGCGAATGCGGGAATCCAGTTAAAAAATCTAAAAGACACGATATTTTAAAATTATCTCTCCTTCTTTCTTATAGAAACATAAGAAGATTAATCTATACCAAATAGTATAGTTTTTATATAATTTTGTATAATTGCATTATTTTTGGCTTTTTTACCATTATAAACAACTAGATGATGTGGAAGCCTACCATAGTAATAAATATCAATATTTTCATTTGGAATTTTATTATTTGCAAGAATAGCCGGAATTGTTTCATCAATTAAATATTTTTTGCTTTGTTGAATAAATAAATCTTTATATTTTGGAGTTTCACCTCTTTTATTCAACCTAATATAAAAATACTCCGCCTCATGATTATAGGTTTTATCTATTATAGAATCTTTTAAATTACATAACTCTATTAAAGCTTTTTCTAAATCTTTATATTGTAGATCTTCTTTGACACCATTATAATCCATGGATATTTTTTTATTGCGCATAAGCCTTCTTAAGTCTGCCATTATGAGTTTCATATTATCTCCCTCATAATATTCTTTTTCAAGACTAATTAATAAACTACATTCTATATCCTTTATACCTCTTTCATAGAATTAGTATAGCCTCTCATTTAAACCTAAGTATGAAAAATACAAATTTTTATCCACTTTTTTACAAACGGTTGTTTACTATATTCAAATATCAATTTAAAATTTTAGGCAATTATGTATTTTGAGGGTTTAAGTAGCTCCCCTTTGTCCTTCGGACATTTCCCCTCAAGGAGGGGAAAGATTATGGTGGTGGTGAAGGCAGAGGGGAAAGGTTATGGTGGTGAAGGCAGAGGGAAAGATTAGTGTAGTGGCGAAGGCGGAGGGGAAAGATTATGGTGGTGGTGAAGGCAGAGGAAAAAGATTGTCCTTGGCTGTTGAACTATATTTCCTTAACCACCGCTCGAAATCTTTCCCATCCTTGAGGGGAAATGTCAACGGAGTTGACAAAGGAGAGCTATTTACAATTAAATAAAAGCTTTTAAGTGTATAATTGCCAAAAACTCCCA
>CAZBNS010000007.1:0-5425 GCA_964493475.1 uncultured Rhizobiaceae bacterium
AAAATCTAGCCTGGTAATGACAGGACTATGAAACTTTGTTTGTTAACAAAATCTACCCTGGTAATCATGCAATTGGATGGTGATGAATATGCATTAAAAATATATTCTTGCCTCTATAGCATAAGCGTCATATTTTCCTTTGGCCGTATAATCGCCATTATCATTCATTTTTGCTACTTTATTTTTTGAATAGTTGAATAGGATTCTAAAATAGTCTTCGGGTATCCAAGCGATTCCTACTGTGTAATCGTATTGCGAGCCTATATTATTTTCTGAGCCCCTGTATGTGTCCTTTCCGTTTGCAAACGAGTATCTTAGCACGCCTTGCCATGCTCCATACCCGCCTTTTGATAAAGGACTTTTTACATGTGCGTCATCAAAATAGCCCCATTTATTATATTGTCTTTGTTCTGCGGTAAAATTTATTACAAATTCTGTTGAAAGTCCTTCAAAGTTGAAATTGGCTTTTCCAAATCTGCTTTCGTCGGTGTATTGATAATATTTTTTTATAAATTCGGAAGCTAAATTCATATTTTTATATTGCAATCCAAATTCAAGTCCATAGAGATACGTATTATCAATATTTGTAGGGTTATTGATTAAATCACTCTTATAATCTTGATATACGAGATTATAACCTAAATGCGTGCTCCAGTTCTTATTTTTTATTGGTGAATAAAAATTTCTTAAAGAAAAATTATAAGCCATGTCGTTGTTTAGTTTGCCGTCCGTATCTGTTCCGTTTCCAAAAATACCGGCTGAAAATCCGCTGCCATTACCTATAAAATCATAATTTAAACCTATTAAGTAGACCGGCGTCCATCCCATATTTTCAAAAGAATTAAAGGCTATTGTTGCCATAGTGTTTGTGCTTTTTAATTTTTCCATAAATGATGGAGTCATTACTTGCCCAATCTTTATTTGATTTTCTTTGTCTATTGCGTATCCTATGTATGTATTTCCTAAGCTGGATTGGTTTTTATGAAAATTTCCTTCAAAATTAAAAATGAATTTATCAAACTCTTTATTAATGCTTAATCTCATTCTTTTTATTGTGGTTTTATCATTAAAAGATGAGTTATTGTAAGATTTTAACTCATTATTTTCATCATACCAAGTCGCTCCTACGTGAATTCTGCCGCTAAAAGTGAGATTGTTTAAGAGCAAGGAGTTATTTTTGTTTTCTTGAATCTCAATTTTTTTGCTTAATTCATCAATCTGTTTTTGCAAACTTTTAATTTGAATGTCATAGTTCTCGGCAAAAGTGTTAAAACAAAAACCACTGCAAACTAAAGAAAAAAAGAATAATTTTAATTTCATATTTTAATAAATTAGACATCAACTTAAAAATGTATTCTATTGAATATTATAGTCAAGAAAAGCATTGGGACACGGAGGCATATAAATTGCAATTTATTTCAAAAGTATTTTATTAAATTGCCATCCCAATGCTGCGTTAACTTCCCGATTGGGTTGTTAACTGTTTATTATATTAAATATCAATTTCTAGTTGTCAATACTTTTCAACAGACTTAATAAAAATATATTATATTTGCATATGAAAAATTTGAGTAGCTATATTAAAAACTTATTTTAGATTGTTAATTTACAACCACAGCAAAATAACTTTTATATTGGAACAATTGCATAAATAATTTTTCCACAAAAAATAATTTATACAAAAAGGACGTCATACGAAAATTTATGGATTGCAATTGAATGCTTTCTAAGTGTCTAAAGACACCAAGAAAACTGTGCTTATTTCAAACTCCATTCGCTTCCATTTTGAGTATCTTTTAATAAAACACCCTTGCTATCAAGCAAATTTCTTATTTCGTCAGATTTTTTGAAATCCTTATTCTTTTTGGCCTCTAATCTTTGATTTATTAAATTAAGAATTTCACTTTCTGTAATATTCAATTTACTTAAATCTCTCTTTTCTTGATAATACGATTCATCATATATGCCTAAAAATTCCATTGCTTTCTTAAGTTCTGGCAAATTGGAGTTTTTTAGATTGTAAAGCTCAGCTAAAACTTTTGAAGTATTTAGATCATCACATAAACATTCTAAAAATTTTTCACTCAACTTTTCACTAGCCTTTATATTTTTTACCGCCTTATGTAAATCAATTAAATTTTTATCAGCTTCTTCAATTAATTTCATACTAAAATCAAACGGAGTTCTATAATGATTTTTCAAAAAAGCATATCTAATCGCTACGCCTTTTATATTTTGATTTTTTAGATCTTCTATTGTTGTAAAATTATGCAAAGATTTTGACATTTTTTCACCATTTACAAGCAAAAAACCTGTGTGAATCCAATAATTAGCAAAACTACTATTTTTAAATGCGCACCTACTTTGAGCTATTTCATTTTCATGATGCGGAAATTTTAAATCATTTCCACCACAGTGTATATCAAAACTCTCGCCCAAATATTTATAAGACATTGCCGAGCATTCAATATGCCAGCCCGGTCTGCCAACACTCCATGGACTTTCAAATTTTGCAGAATCATCATCTATCTCAAGACTTGGTTTCCACAAAACGAAATCTGTTGGATTTTTCTTATACGGTGCAACTTCAACTCTTGCTCCAGCTATCATTTCCTCAATGTCTCTCCCCGATAACTTTCCGTAGTCTTTGTATGTTTTTGTGTCGAACAAAACATGCCCGTCAGCAACATATGCATTCCCATTCTCTATTAGCTTTTGAATTATAAAAATCATTTCTTTAACATGTTCTGTTGCCTTTGGCTCAATTGTTGGTTTCAATAAATGCAAATATTCAAAATCTTTATTCATTAATTCAATATTTTCCTGAGTGAGCTGCTGAATCGTAATTTTTCTTTCAACAGCCCTTTTATTTATTTTATCTTCAACATCCGTAATATTTCTTGCATAAATTACATTATCTTTTCCATACAATTCCCGCAAAGTTCTAAACAAAATATCACTTAAAATATAGGTTTTTGCATGTCCCAAATGACATTTATCATAAACAGTTATACCGCAAGTATACATTCGCACTTTATTTTTATCTATCGGAACAAATTCTTCCAACTTTTTAGTTAATGAGTTATATAATTTTAATTTTTGCATTTTTTAAAAAAAATAAGTTTATTTTTATCGTGGCAATTATTTTTTTATAGTCAAGCTAATTAGCTATAATATAAATAGGGACCATACTTATCATTACTAGTCATAGCGGTTAACAAAGGGGCTGCAAACCGCCTACAACAAAAAAATATCCAAAAGGCAAAAATAAATCATAAAGCAACCAACAAAAAATCCCAAAACCTTAACTAATAGAATAAATTACACAACCTATGATTTAATACTTTTTATTTTTTATTTTTTTTATACTTCCAAATATTTATTTCAACTTTAGATTACAAATTATATTTAAATTTAATTTTAAATATTGATTTTAAATAATTTTAATAATAACCTGGAGTTGAAATATGAAAAATCTCATACAAAAATTGGTTTTTGAAGAAGAAAATATTTTTAGAAATGAAACAACTATTGATAGAAATAGAAAAAAAATTATTAATCAACAAATAAATGCAAAATTAGACGACTTTAATTACAAGTATTCTAACGACAATTTATATTATAAAGGAGAAATTGCATTATGGAAGGCCGTTATTTTACAAGCACTTGTAGATTTACAAAGCAATTCAAAGAAAAAAATAGCCAATACATACAGAATTAAGGCATTAATGTGGTTTAACTTAAAAAATGAAGATTTTATACAAGTTTGCAATTGGGCAGGACTAGATCCTGCATATGTTTATCAAAGAGCAAGAAAAGTAAAAGAAAATAACAGATTTTTTGATTAAGTAATCAAGTTTATGAAAGCGGAACAATTAGCAAGGAATATAATATTACATGCCAACCAGCATAACCGGAGCTGGAGCTACTTGGATAATACCTATTATGGAACCATGCAAAGTAAGCAAATGTGATCCTTTCACTCCTCCTTCAATCCCTGGCGGAACATTTAGTGTAGCTTCTACGTCATGTGCTGATGGAACAACAGGAGCAACATGTCCTAATGCTACATATACACTACAATGTGCTAGTGGTTATACACAAGTTGGAAGTCGAGTATATAGGTGTGATGAAACAAGCAGAGAATGGGTTAAGACTGGAGATGGATGGTGCGGAAAAGATTGTCCCGTAGGAACTAGATTATCTAGTGGAGCCGGATTGCGGGCTTGTTATTGTAAATCTGCAACCGATTATGGTATTTTTGGTTGCTCTGATAATGGATCTCGAACAACGAGTACACAAAATTATATAGATTCTACAAGTGTTATAAAACATGGTTTTTCTGCTGATTTTTATTATCAAACTTCAAATGATTATTGCTCTATGACACTTAGATTTAATGGCACTTGTTCCAATGGATCATTTATAAATGTTACTCAACATGAACACGTATGTAATAAGACTGATCACATTGGAGATTGTGATGAATGGTATTGGATAAATAGATAGAAAATGAATTATTCTTCATCTCCATTACAAGAGCTAGTATTACTTCCCCTAGTTGTATTTGAATAAGTATATTGCCATGTTCCATCATTACATGTAAAATAAAACTCAACTATATATCTTCTGTCTTTATAAGTAGTAACTTTAGGTCTAAAAACTACTTTCATAGAACCAGAGCCACCATGTGTTGTAGCATCTAATATTTTAATACCAACGCTACAAACTTCTCGTATACCTTCAATCTTATCACCATCATTAACATACGAACATATTACTTGGCCAGTGCCACCACAAATTGTACTACCATCACCTCGATGAATAGTGCTACAAAATCCCATACAAGCCTCCCATATTTTAGGACAATCACTCCAACTTGTATAATCAGCTACGCCACTACAACCTTCTGCATACCAGTCCCTATTATAAGAAGCAGTAGGGCAATTTTTTGCACACCATCCTCCAGTTTCAATTGGATCCCATGCTCTGCTTGTTTCATCGCACCTATATACTCGACTTCCAACTTGTGTATAACCACTAGCACATTGTAGTGTATATGTAGCATTAGGACATGTTGCTCCTGTTGTTCCATCAGCACATGACGTAGAAGCTACACTAAATGTTCCGCCAGGGATTGAAGGAGGAGTGAAAGGATCACATTTGCTTACTTTGCATGGTTCCATAACACTAGGTGTCCAAGTAGCTCCAGCTCCGGTTACGCTGGTTGAATTACAGGTAGCATTGAAATATTTGCCATTAGCACTCTCTAAATAGTAGCCCGTATCACATGGCCATTCTTTTCTGAGTGTAGCTCCAGAAGATACATCGCCTGCATTATTTCCGTAGACTTGTTCTGTATTAATATCAACATCTGTAGTGCCAGTTATTCCAGCGGCGAGTTCTGAAGGATTATATGAAGTCT
>CAZBNS010000007.1:5435-30664 GCA_964493475.1 uncultured Rhizobiaceae bacterium
ACCGGCTTTAGCATAATATACACCACCACTATACCAATTGCCAATAGTTGGTTTGGGTATAGCACTTCTACCAGTGTAGTTAGTAGGCATAATTAAATCGCCAATTTTACAAATAGCAGGAACACATTCACCTTTTCTATTCCAAGTTGGACTGTTAGAAGCATTCAAGCTACATGTGTAAGTCAATTTATTACTGGTGCAATTATTGCAATAATAGCCTGTTGGACAAGATTGTGTAAAATTATTGCCTAAATATTTGCCACCAAATGCGCCACTTAAACCAGAATCTGTAGTGTAATATAAATTAGTCGTTCCCTTTTGATAATTAACTATATCATTACCTCCAATTTTATAATACACACTGCCACAAGTTTTTAAAACACAAGTATCTTTACCTGCTACAAAACCACTTTCCCACTCTCCAGTAGTAATATCACATTCTTTGCTAATTGTTCCGCTTTCATAAACTGGATTACCCGAACAATTTGCGTTCACTGGAACATATCTAGGAGGGTTCTCTGTGTTTCCTGGGTAGGTAATACTTCCACCAGCCAATGCTACGACTGTTTTTGATTCTGTGATTGTAGCGGTCGGGAAGACTACAGAGTTTAATACGTTCATATCAGAGCATGTCATAAAGTTGATACAAGGATTTTGAACTGGTCCCCATGTTCCATCAGCCAAGCATTTTCTGTATGGTGCGCCACCAAATGTAGTGTCTGATCCATTTCTCATAAATTGTATTCCTTTTTGCTTGTATTCTGTAGGGAATCCTGAATAATTATTGTTTTTTCCTACAGTTGCATCGCACTCTCCAACGACATAGTCATTTTCATTTTTATTTACAATGGATCTAGGCCATTTTGCCCCTCCTGTGTATTTATCTCCAAATTTAACGCCTCCAACAATAGCTCCTATGAAGTTTGCTCTGTAAGTTGGATCCCTATAAAATTTTGTAATTTCATGATTTTGAAGTTTGTTATCACTGTTAATGTCTTGGAATTTGGTTCTAAATACATCAGTAGCTTCGCAAGCGACTTCACATCTATTGTTTATTGCTCCCCATTGTCCCCATTTGTTGCAAGATCTTACTGGATCAACTTCGCTGCCGGTTCCAAGTTTGAGTGAAATATTTTTTAAATCAACTTCGCTGCCAGAAAAGTTTACAGAATTATATTGATCTTGGAAGCTTAATAAAAATTGAACGCCGAATTTATAGAAGTTTCTATTTTCTAAACAAACGCCCTTAATGCCGTCTTTGAAGTCTACTTTTCTTGAGGCTGGAGTTTCTGGCCAAATAGCTCCGCCAGCATGTCTCCAAACAGTTCCATTATTGTTGAGCATAAAGTTTCCTCGGGTATCGGAACAATTGGTTGGATCCTCAGGATAGTTGTTGTAATTGCCAGTTGGTCTGTTAGAAACACATGAAACATTTTTGCTCCAACTTGTTGAGTTAGTTGGATAAGCTATGTTGTTGTGGCTAGCGTCGGTAGTGTCTAATCCAAATATGGCTGTATCTGTTGCTTGTAAGTTATAAGTTAAACCACTGTTGCTTTCTGGCTCGCTGTCTTCAATAGATAATAAGCCGACATCATTTTCAGTAATTTGTTGACAGTATAGTCTTTCGCAATATCTCTTGCTGTAATTTATTGTGTCTCCGTAAGTGTTTTGATATGCTGTAGGAATACTATATTGAGAAATTATACTTGGCGATAAGAATCCTTCGTTGTTAATTCCTGGCTTATGAAATACGGAGTCTGCTGTATAATAAGGGCTGACATTGAATTCAGTATATATGTCATTTACTGCTACCCAGTTTCCAAGCTGACTGCAATATCTCATAGGCAAATGATTTCTAGCTACATAACCGGTTTTTGTTGCAAATTCTAAATAGTTTGCTTTGTCATTTATAGTTGCAAGGAAAGTGTCATTTCCAAAAACATCGTAAGTAGCAATTTCAATACCATAACCAACTAAATTTTTTGCAAGTCTGTCTATTCTAGTTTCTAAAGTTTTGCTGCCTAATTGTTTCACAACTGGAATGTAATTTTTTATTGCAAAATTAGAACCGGCTGGCGCATAGCCTTGTAGACAATATAAAGCGTTTATGTGTTCTATATCGTCCCCATGACCGTTTTCTAGTCCATTTTCCAAATCTTCAGCCGTCATGCCATAAGTACCTTTTTTGTACTTTTTCCAAGTAGCAAAACCGTTGGATTTTCCTTCCGTGTTAATAGAACCAAGAGCGCCTTCTGCAGCGTTGATAGAAGCAAGTATTTCGTCCAATGTTGGTGATTCGCTGTCTGTAATGGTTGGACAACTATATCTTTCACAACCAGTTCCTTCTACTAATTCAAACTTGCTATAGGCTTGATTAAAGCTGTCAAAAGTTGTTTTGCATCTTGCTAAAGGCTGTGTATTATATTTTGTTTTCCAGAAACCGTTGCAAGAGCCTCTTTGTAAATACTCATCACAGTTGCAATTACTATCGCCACTCTGACAAGCTTGTCCTTTTGTTGCTGGACTGGTGCTGTAGCACTTTGCAGTTAGCAGACAAAAAATACTAGACAAATCATTGTTGGAATCATCGTCGTCTCTTTTGCAGTCTGTAGTTTTCTCAAATTCAGCATGCTCAAAATCGTCAACATAATATTTTCCATACATTGTTTGGTTGGTTCTCCAAATGTTGCTTATATGGTTATTTTGAATAATAGATAAAACTTTTCCGTCGCCACCCTCGTAATATACTTTGTTTTGGTTATAGTATTTTACTGGTTCACAAAAATCTACTTTCATTAAATCTACGCATAGCCCCATTTCTCTTGGAGTTGCTTTTCTAACTACAATTCCAGTACCACCACCAGAAGCAGTAGAAGATAAGCATTTACATGAATAGAGCGGTTTACCACTAGCATCTAAGCTTGATAATTCGCTGTTAAATCCTGGTAGAAAACAAGCTTCTGGCAATGTTAAACAACCTTCCCCACTACAGCTGCAATCAATTTCTTTAATACAACCAGAACTTCCACATACACATGAAGTAGTTCCATCTAAGCATTTACAATCACCGACAGCACTACTACAAAACTCATAATAACCAAGTTTTCTGCATACAGGTTTTTGTTTGCTTTCATTATCTAATATACATTTACCAACCACAGTGCCAATATTTGGCAGGGCCTTGACATATATTTGATAATCTTCAAACCCTTTATTTGCACATATTTGATTATATGCCCCATCAGCAGTATTATTTTTCTTAAGCTTAACAATTGAAATTACACCGTCAGCTTTTTTTTGAACTATTTTTTCTTCACCATCTTGGATTTTACAATAGCTATCAATAACTTGATCACAAACATTAATATCACCCTTCAAAGCATTTAACTCTTCTTTATTTACGGTGCTTAAAACTGATTTTTCATTATATTCTTTTTGCTTGAATATGCATGAGTAATATAATTTACTACAATATGACGACTCCAAGAGTATAGGAAAATTCTGCCCAAACGCAAAACTTGAACCTTTCAGATTTTGATTTTCTGGACTATAAAATTCTTTGTTATTATCATAAAATGGTATGAATTTAGTAGTATCGGTTAAACTCAATGGAGTGCTCACATTAGTCAAATCTTGCTCATGAAAGTATGCTTTAACTGTTGGCTCTTCAATTGCTATAATATGCGGTTTAATAACAAAATTCTTAATTTCTGGGTTTCTTCTTTTTAAACATTTTACTTCTTGTCTATTTTCACTTACTAAAACTTGATATAAACATACTCTAGCAGAAGGATCCGGATATAACTGACTTGTTTTTTTAAATACATAATTTGCAGTGATGGATTCAGCAGGAGTTCCAAACAATGTGTCTACACTTCCTTCCTCTTCATCAGCATCAAACGCAATAGTAGCCCGCTTTACAGTATTTCCATATTTCATTTCTATAGATGGTCTAAAGAAATCCAATATAATACTATCAGACTCTGCATTTGCATAAATTGTATAAGATACATCGCCATATTTTCTAAAGGAATAAAGTGTTAACAATGGCAAGAATAAATCTGGCGAATTTTCAATTGTAGCATACTTATAGAAAAAATCTGGACCCAATGGCAAACTCATCTTAAAGAATTGTGATTCCCTAATAAAATTATCATTTTTATCATAAAAACCTCTACAATCTTGAAGAGCTCCAACATTACAGTAAGATCTGTTTTGAAGTTGATTATTTCCTTGATATTGAACAACACCCCAAGTAATCCAAGATTTGCCAAGAAACTCACCGCTTGGATTTTCACCATTATTAATTCTATAAGTTTTGCAATATGGATGATATTCACCTTTTTCTTTTGGCGTTTGTCCATCATCTCCTTTGAAACACCATTTACCAGCGTCAGCCATAACTGGTACTTCATCAATATCTTGATCTTCAGGTGGTTTTTTTAGTTCTTTTTCATATTTAACTATTTTATCACAATTCCAAGTTGTGAACAGATATTCCCCAAAAACATCTTGATCAGTAATTTTACCATCACAATTATGATCCGTTAAACTATTATCATCAAATAAACTATATTCATCTAGTTTTCCTCTAAAAGTTCCACCTATGGTGTTTTCATTATCTCCTGGATTTTTATAACTATCCCGATTAACTTCCCTTCCAATGTGTTTCATATCGCCGAGATAGCCGCCAATATAACAGCCAAGATCAACAGCATCTAAAAATGCATAAACTCTTCTATCTATCATTTGCAGACGGAATCTAAGAGCACTGCCGCCAAATACAGCATTGGAAACAGTTTTGGCACATGTGCCATTATTATCATCTAAATTACAGTCTTCATCACTTTTTACACTTAATGTTACACATCTATCTTTGCCACACCATTGTTTGAGACAAAGACCAAACGCACAATCCACTCTACATTCTCTATCACCGCAAACACCAAGTTCACCACTGTTTTTATGTCTTAAACATACTGTTGCACTAACTTTATCAATATTTGGTTCATCATCTTTCCACTCATAAGAAGGGTCGCCTTTTATATAATAACTATCCCAATAAGGAGCATTACATATATAACCTGTATTTCCGCATGTGTATTCTCTTCCTTGGCCTTTTGGTCCCAAATCAGCTCCGCTACAAAGAGGCAATATATGCGGAAGATGTCCAGGTCTCGTTACACGCCAAAATCCATCATAATATTTTCCATGAGTGTAATAAATATTAGACCAAAAAATCCTATGTATTTCTCCCCAACTTTCAAATTCTTTAAATTGACTTTGACTAGCGCACATATTTTTTCTATTCGTCTTGCTTAAAGAGCTCGCAAAATAGTTATCTACATTTTTATATCTATTGTCGGGATCAACTGCGCTATTTCCATATCGATAACCCTTGCCACCAAAATCACCACTATCAGGGTTGTAATATTCACTTCTAATAGGAAAATCAACTTTTCCCCTTAAAGTTCTTTTTATTATAACTCTTCCTTCAGTACAAGTTCCTTTATTATTGCTTGGGCATTCTTCTGTAGCCGGTAGAGGCGGAACTGGTCTGTAAAAATAAGATAAAGTTGCATCAGCACTGTCTTCAACATCTTCAGGAGTTTCTTCCGCACATTCAGGATAGTTCATAACACAATCAAATGTCTTTGAACAATAATATTTTTCATAAAATTGAAAGCAAGATGTTTGCTGTTTTAAACCGTAAGAAGCTGGATTTGTTATATCGGTATAAGTCTTATCAAGTCCAACATAGCTATCACATTCTGGTTTTACAGTTGCTGCATTAACACATTCTACATTGGTTATAAATCTACCTATAGAACAAGTAGTCGTTGGCACAGTGCAATTACTATCTCTTAAAGGACTACCTAAAGGATCTGGAGATATGTTTTTCAATACCTGTTTTTCATATTCTATTAAATAATTATTATCTTTTGTATAGAAAAGATCATAATTCGTAGGACAAGATAAACTGGCGCCATCATTACGCGGACAATCATGCAAACTGCATATATAATTATTAACATTGGGCGCATTATAAGCCTCGCCAGGTTTCCATAAAAATTTAAGAACATCTTTATCGCTATATTCATGACAATATACAGCTTTTAGACTATATCCAGCACTATTTGGATCATGATATTTTGCCTTTGCTCCATTACTCATTGAAATAATTCCAGTATATTTATATGGCTCACAAAATTTGTAAAGCAATATTCCATCGTAATCTTTTACCGGCTCAGAACTTTCAAAAAAATTATAAATTAATCTACCATTTGAATCTGTAGGAAAATTAGTAGAATAATCTATAGCCTCTAACTCCGCATAAGTCAAGTCCTCGCAACTTTTTAAAAAACAATTTTGGCTAGCTCCAGATTGACCGTTATGTCCAGTTTGAAAATAAAACGTAGCTGGCCTATTTTGATTTTGAGCAGTTGTTCCATCAGCCAATCGTACTGTGATACCGCTGAAAATTACTGGTTTTTTTGTAATAATTTTACATTTTGAACCGCTTGTTGTTTTAAAAATCTTCTTAGGTGCAGATTCACCCACAGCTTGAACAACTGTTCCATTAGCTTCTGCTGGCGAACATGGGTTATCTGCGGTTATATCTTCTTCATCTTGATTTTCCACTTCATATTTGATATCATTATCAGCTCCGCAACTAAGATCATTTAAGCATCTGTCAAAAGCTCCTACTTTTATGATAAAATATTTAATATCAGAACAATATCTTTTTTTAACACATGTGTGATTAATAGCGCTTGGTTTTGCTGGATAATTATTCCAATCACTGCCACAACTAGCATTGTAAGGTAAATAAACACCATTTGCACTCGCAAAAGCACCAAAATAAAGATAAAATAAGCCTACCCATGTTAAAATAATAAACATTTTTGACGACAAAAATAAACCATTATTTTTATTCATGAGCAGTCCTAATTTATCTATAATTAAAACTACTCTTCTGAAACCGGTATTTCATTCCAAACAACAGGCTTTCCATCAGAACCAACAATAATTTCAGTTGTCTTAGAATATTTAGCCGACATATATTTGCCATTGCCAGCATAAGTACCAACATATTTTATAGGTTCTACTTCTTTTCCATTCCAAAATTTCTTTCCACCAGCTAAACCTTTATTTTTAGGGTTATTTTTTGTAGCCATTTTTTTCCTTAATATTCTTTATTAGAACAATATACTCTAATATTCTAGACATTAAATTTATTTTTTCAAGCAAAAAATACAGATAAATTTTAATTATATATTAGACCTATTGTATAAATATAGTCGCATTACACCAACTAAATCTAATCTTGCCTTAATGTGCTTTGTAGTGTAGTCTTCTCCGCTAGGAACAGGCTGCTGGAAACAAGCATAAATAAATGAAGTCAAGTTGAAAAAATATTAATATTTAATCTTCATTTTTATCATACTGCCCTGCGTAGTCCTGAAATCTACCTAATGCGCTATCAAATCTCAAAACTACATTACCAATTGGACCATTTCTGTGTTTTGCAATAATAATCTCTGCTTTGTTTCTTAATTTATCCATTTTAGCAGCCCATGCATGTATTTTGTCTGTTTCAGTATCTAAAGGCTTTTTTCTTTCCTCATAATATTCTTCCCTGTAGATAAACATAACAATATCAGCATCTTGTTCTATGGTTCCAGACTCTCTCAAATCTGATAGTTGAGGTTTTTTATCTTCTCTTTGCTCTACGGATCTTGATAACTGAGATAACGCAACTACTGGTATGTTAAATTCTTTTGCGATAGCTTTTAAACCCATAGTGATTTCACCAATTTCCAAAACCCTATTTTCCTTTGATTGAGCCTTTGTTCCTTGAGCTAACTGCAAATAATCTACAAACGCTATTCCCAAATTCTTTTGCCTAACCATTCGTCTAATTCTTGTTTTAATTGCAGCTATTGATAGTGCAGGTGTATCGTCTATGTAAAATGGTAATTTTGAAATTTCATCTGCTTTTTTAACTATTTTATCAAAATCTTCTTTTTCTATTTCACCGGTTCTAAATCTTGTGGCATTTATTCCTGTTTCTCGTGATAAAATTCTTGAAGCTATTTGATCAGCAGGCATTTCTAATGAAAAAAATCCGACAGATTTTTTTTCTTTTATTTTTCCATCTTTATATTCCGTATCAAAAAATTTAGCAGCGTTATAGGCAAAATTTATAGCCAAAGCTGATTTACCCATTGATGGTCTTGCAGCTATTATTATTAAATCGCCGCTTTGAAATCCGCCTAATAATCTATCCATATCAATATACTCCGTAGGAATGCCGCTGATATTTCCATCTCTTTCAATAGCTAATCTTGTTTTATTTACAGTTTCTGCAAGCGAATTTACTATTCCAACAAAAGTTTTATTGTTTTCGCCAGAATAGCTTAAATTAAATAATTCACCTTCAGCTTCCTCTATTAAGCTTTGAGCTTTAATATTGGAGCTATTTTTATATGAGTTATTTATAATTTCCTCGCCAATTAGAACCAAATGCCTTTTCAACGCTAAATCTTTAATAATTCTAGCATAATCAACTATGTCAATTATTCCTGTTCCAGCATTTAGAAGAATAGAAAGATAATTGCTTCCTCCAATATTTTTTATTTCCTCACTATTTTCAAAAAATGTTTTTAAAGTAATGCTGTCGGCAACTAAATTGCTTCTAAGCGTAGTTTGAATTATATAATCATATATTTTTTGATGGGCGAATTCGTAAAAGTCTTCACTTTTTAAAATATCGCTCACCTTTCCTAAATAATCATTATTTAAAATAATAGTTCCCAATACAGATTGTTCTGCTTCTATATTAAATAAATTTGGTCTTTCTAATTTTTCTTCTTTTTCCATTTATTTTCCAATACAAATATATTTAAATCCAATCTTTTCCATTTCTTTTTTATCAAGAATATTTCTTAAATCAACTATTACTTTTTGGTTTAGCATTTCGTAAATCTTTTTGTAATCAAGTTTTTTAAATTCTTCCCATTCCGTATCAATAACCAGCAGCTCACTGTTTTTTATTGCATCATAAGGATTGTTAAAAAAACTGGTTGTTTTCAAATGTTTATTTTCAAGCATTGTTTTGCATTTTTCAATTCCTTTTGGATCATATGCGTTTACATAAATTTTCTTTTTCCATAATTGTTTAATAATATCAAGCGCAGGGCTAAATCTAGTATCATCAGTATTAGCTTTAAATGCCAATCCCAAAAGTGCAATTCTTTTATTTTTCAATTTCTTGTCTGAAGCTTCAATAATTTTTTGCGCCATTTGTTTTTTTCTTTTTTTGTTCGACTCTGACGATGCAAATATAAGATCTAAATTTAAGCCAAGTTTTTTACCCATATTACATAATGCTATAGTATCTTTCGGAAAGCATGAACCTCCAATTCCTGGACCAGCTTGTAAAAAATATGGATTAATTCTTTTATCCATACCCATTGCTTTTGCTATTTCATCAATATTTGCACCAGTTTTTTCACAAATATTAGCTATTTCATTTATAAAAGTGATTTTTACCGCTAAAAAAGCATTTGAAGCATATTTAATAAGCTCAGCCGTTTCAATACTTGTAAATAATATTGGAGAGCCTTTATCAGTTAACGGCTTATAAACTTTTTCCATTATTGATTTTGCGTCATCATCACTTACTCCAACAATAATTCTATCCGGATTTAAAAAATCATGAATAGCAGTCCCTTGTTTTGAAAACTCTGGATTTGAAGCCGTTGTAAATTGTAGAGTTGGATTAATATCTTGGACTAATTTTTTAACCATTTTGTTTGTTCCAACCGGCACTGTAGATCTAACAACCAAAACAAATCTATTGTTTTTATCCATATTTTTAGCAATATCTTTTGTTGCTTGAATTATAGCCGTCAAATCTGCGGAGTCATCTTTTGGATTTGGCGGCGTATTTACACAAATAAATACAACCTCCCTATCTTTTAGCGCCTCTTTTAAATCTGTTGTAAAATTTATAGTTTTTTTCTCTAAATTTCTTTTTAACATTTCTTCCAACCCATCTTCATAAAGCGTTGGAATACCTTGTTTTAATTTTTCTATTTTATCTTTTACTATATCAAAGCATTGGACATCATGTCCCAAATCCGCAAAACATAAACCTTCGGTTAAACCTATATAACCCGTTCCTATAATAGATATTTTCATTTGTTTCCTATTGTTATTTAATTATAGACTACCCCACATAGTCAGTAAAATTGTATATTATAGTTTTTTAATGTCAAAAAGTTATTATTATAAACAAAATGCCGATTACTTCTTGTTTATACACTATTTTTTCTTCACCACTTTCCTATCCTTGAGGAAAAATGTCAACGTAGTTGGCAACGGAAAGCTACAAATTATCTAAACAAACGCAAACCAACTTAATAAAAGGAATTTCAATTCCCAAAAAAGAATACAAAAAGACAAACAGAAACTACAACTAAATCAAATAATTCTCTAAGACTTATCTCTCAATTTAATATGCAATTCTCTCAACTGTATCTCGGAAGCTGTGCTTGGAGCATTCATCATCAAGTCCTCACCCCTACCATTCGTTGGAAAAGCCGTTACTTCTCTCAAGTTCTCTTCGTCGAGTAAAAGCATTATAATTCTATCAATACCGGGAGCACAACCAGCATGGGGTGGAGCACCATATTTGAATGCATTAACCATACCGCCAAATTTTTCATCAACAGCTTCTTTTGAATAGCCAACCATTTCAAAAACTTTATACATTAATTCAACTCTGTGATTTCTAACGCCACCGCTTGCTAATTCATAGCCATTGCAGGCTATATCATATTGATATGCAAGAATATCTAAAGGATCTTTAGTATTATTTAAAGCGTCCAAACCTCCTTGAGGCATAGAAAATGGATTATGGGCAAAATCTATAGCTCCAGTTTCCTCATTTAATTCAAAGAATGGAAAATCCACAATCCAACAAAGTGCATAAGCTTCTTTATCAACTAGTCCAAGTTCATTGCCTAACTTAATTCTAATTTTACCAGCAAGTTTTGAAGCTTCTAAAACAGTGCTGCAAGAAAAGAAAATACTATCGCCGTTTTCAAGTTTAGCTAATTTTTTTAGCTCATTTAGTCTTTCAGCATTTAAAAATTTAGCAACAGGACCTTTGGCTTCTCCATCTTTAGTCCAAGTAATATAGCCTAAGCCTTTAGCACCCTCTTCAATAGCATATTCTACCATCTTATCAAAAAAGCTTCTAGGTTTTTCACTGGTTTTTGGCGCAGGAATTCCCCTTACTACAACTTTATTGTTGCTTTCAATAGCTTTGGCAAAAACTCCAAAATCAGATCCTCTAAAAATATCAGTAGCATCGACTATTTCAATAGGATTTCTTAAATCCGGTTTATCAGAACCATACTTTAAAATTGCGTCCCAATACTTAATTTTAGGGAATGGAGTAGTTGTAATTTTTCTTTCAGGTCTAAATTTTTTAAATACGTTATACATAACCGGTTCCATAACCGCCCAAACATCTTCTTGTCCTACAAAAGACATTTCCATATCTAACTGGTAAAAATATAACAACCTATCGGCTCTAGTTCCTTCATCTCTAAAACATGGCGCAATCTGAAAATACTTATCAAAACCACTAATCATTAACAATTGCTTAAATTGCTGCGGAGCCTGCGGAAGCGCATAAAATTTACCCGGGAATGTTCTGCTGGGAACTAAAAAATCTCTAGCGCCCTCTGGAGAAGAAGAAGTTAAAATTGGAGTTTGAAATTCCAAAAAATCTTGTTTTTTCATCTCTTCTCTCATAAAATCAATAACTTGAGATCTTAATTGAATATTTTTATGCATTTTTTTAGTTCTTAAATCAAGAAATCTATATTTTAACCTCAAATCTTCAGGATAATTCTGTGTTTCATCAGCTATTTGAAATGGTATCTGCTCGGACATACTTTCAATTTCCAATTTATCAAGGTCAACTTCAATTTCACCTGTTGATAAATTTGGATTTACTGTTTCTTTAGTTCTTGCGACAACTTTTCCCTCAATCAAAATCACACTTTCAAGCGTTATTTTTGAAGCTAATTCTATCATCTCTTTATTTTTTTCTATGTCAATTACGCACTGAGTAATTCCATAATTATCTCTTAAATCTATAAATAATAAACTTCCGTGGTCTCTAATAGAATGAACCCAACCGCCAAGTTTAACTCTGGCTTCAACATTAGCAATTCTCAGCTCACCACATGTATTTGTTCTATATTTTGTCATTTCTTAATAAAAAAATCCAATATAAGTAAAGCATTCGCTTTTTTTATTAAAAAAGCAAGAAAATTTTGTTATACTCTTTGTGGCATTTACTGTGGATTACATAGGACTATGAAACTGTTTGGTTGTTGAACTATTTTTCTTCACCACTGCCATAATCTTTCCAATCTCCTTAACCACTGCCATAATCTTTCCAATCTCCTTAACCACTGCCATAATCTTTCCACTCTTGAGCGGAAATGTCGCAACACAACAAAAAGGAGTTATTTTTTATGAATTTTGTATATAAAATTTTTAATTAAACTTTCGTCTTTTTCATTACTTAAAAAATTAGCATTTGATTTTATATTTAATTCTTTTAAAAGAATTTCCGGCAAATTTGTATAATTAATATTCAAACTTATTGGCTTAGTTTTTATTCCATTTAATATTATAAAATATAATTTTTCCTCATCAGTTCTTACCAATCTGTTTAAAGCACTAAGTGAGAATTGTATGTGATCAGGTAAAATAACGACTAATGTATTTTTAAAGTTTTTTTGTTTTGCTAAAAAGTTTACAAAATCTTGTATTAAGAAATCTGTGCATTCAACCGCATTTAGAATTTTATTTTTGCTACTATTTTTACATCTTTTATCAAACACTCCATTCGGACTATGTGTTGATGTTGTTAAAATTGTTAAATTAAATGGCTTATTTGTTTTGGATAAATTGATATATTCCTGTTTTGCCGCATTAAAAACATCATAATCTGATACGCCCCAGTCTAGCAATCGATCTTTCAATGATGGATTTTTCTCAACTAAGCTGCTTCTATCCTCAACAACATTATATTCATGAGATAGTAAATAATTTCCTTTGTTGAATAATTTTTTATCAGCGCCACCTATGAAAATTTGTTTATATCCAGCTTTATGCAAAATATCTGGAAGACAAACCAATTGAGTATTATTAATATTATTATAAGGGTTATTTACTAAAAAATAAGAAATAAATTGAACTCCGCATTGCGTGCAAATAATACCAGAAACCGTTCCCCAACACCCTTTTAATTGCTCCATATTATTGTAAAAAGCGTTGTTGGAAGCTAATTTTTGCAAATTTTGAGAATACATTTTTATATTATCATTAGTGAGAAGACTTTGATCAAAAGATTCCAAATATATTAATACTAAATTCTTATATTTTTCTTTGTTTCCAAATACTTGCAATTTATCTTTAGTTGTATACTCCTGCTCTTTTGCCAATTTAAAAATTTCCTGATAGCTTTTGTCTTTATATTTATAGTAAGAAACTCCATAATTAATAAATATAATGCGGAGAATATCATAAATAAAACCATTTGGCAAAATCAAAATTGAAATACAAATAGCAATAATTGTTTTCTTAAATTTTTTTATATGAATTTTTTTTAAAATTAGATATGAACCAATAATTGAGAAAATAAAGAATAACACGGAATAATAGAGAATCATTATTTTTGTAGTTCTAGTTAAATGAAATATTTTAATATTCATTAAAAAAAATAAAAAATATTCATCTATGCTTCTTCTAACAAAGGAAATTGATAATATTTCCAAAATAAATATACTTGAAATACAAAAAGCAATCAAAAGATTTTTATATTTCTTATCGCTGCCAACAAAAAATAAAAGAACAATAAGAGATAAAAAACTTAAAATATCAAAAAACATACTACGAATTTCCCCAAACGCTTTTAGCTTCTATCCAGCCAGTTCTATTATTTTTTTCAACCTTGCACCATTCATTATTGCACTTACCAAGCTTCAAAACAACATTTTCTTCCAATCTAAATATTGGATCAGAGCTTGCTGAGTCTTTTTTATACATAATTTGAGTTCCATTAATAACAATCAATGTTCTTTTTTTAGTTGTTAAATTCTTATTTAGCCAGCCCTCATAACCGTCTTTATCTTGAACTTTATACCAATTATCATATTCGCCCAAAACTTTCAAAGGCATATCTTTTATTTGATAAATTGCCTTAATTGGATATTCGCCACCAGGTCCACTTCTTAAATTTACTTCATCAGATCTCAAAGAAACAAAAAATGAACCGCCAAGCTCAAAAGCAAAGCAATTAAAAGATATTAATAAAAATAATATTATTTTGACTATTTTCATATTTAGTTCTTAATAGGACAATCTCGATGTAAATTATATTTATTATAAATTATTTATTCAAGATTTTTTATTTTAATTTTTGGAAATTATGTGATTTAACCAATAATCAATTAAGTATATATAACTTAATATAACTATCTCGTCTAAAATATTGAAATTAACTAAGCGAATAGACATCAAACCTAGTAGTATTGCCGCTTATCTCAAAACTGGGCTTTTTACCCAACAAGTAAGGAGATTTTCTCATTCTCTTCACAACAACTCTATTCACACTTTGTTTTAAAGCCAATTCAAGCAATTGGCTGCTATCAACATCATCGCCAACAATTTCTCTAAAAATTTGCATATCTTTTTTAACAAGCCTGCTTTTGTTTGTTTTAGGAAACATTGGATCTATATAAATAACATCAAAGCAATCTTTAAGACTTTGCAAATATGTAATTGCATCAATGTTTATAAGCATCAAATTGTCAACAATATCTTTTATTTGAGAATTTTTTGCGTTCTCTACAGCATTATTCAAAAGCAAATAAATTATCGGATTTCTTTCAAGCATTACAACCTTACAGCCAAAATTAGCCAATATAAAAGAATCTCTACCAAGTCCTGCCGTTGTATCTAAAACCTTTGGTTTATAATTATTTTTAACGCCAATAGCTTTAATCAGCCCTTGATTTTTCTGATCTTTTCTCCTCAATAAATCAGGACTTAAAAAATCAATTGAAAACGGAAGCCATTCTTCATGATTTTTTGATTTCAAAAATAGTTTATTATCTTTCAAAAATAATGAAAAATTTTCATTTTTTTGATTAAAATCTTCAATAGTTTCCGATAAATCCACAGTCCATTTGTATTATTTATTGATATACCAAACCTCATTTAAACCTTCAGCAGTTAAATCAGGAAAATATCCATCAATAAATTTCAAATCATGAACAAAGATGATAGAAAGACCGCCCGTAATACAAATTTTAAAATTTATATCTTTATATTCATTCTTAATCTGATGAACTATTTCTTTTATCGTCCCAATATAGCCATAGTATAAACCACTTTGCATCAATACCTTAGTATTGATTCCCAAAACTTTATGTGGTTTTTTTATTTCAACTTCTGGCAATTGCGAACAAAACTTATGCAACATTGCACTACCCAAATTAGCACCTGGCGCAATTACACTGCCAATATATTCACCGTCTTTTGCCGCAACATCAAATGTTGTAGCTGTTCCCATATCTATTACTATGAAGTTTTCTTTAAATCTTTTTTTAGCAGCAACTATATTCATTAAAATATCGTATCCAACATCTTTAAATTCTTTACTATATTTTACACCAGTTTTAATATTATCATCTCCGATTTTTATAATTTTTTTATTTATGAATTTCAAGGCGCCTAGACAACTATTATTAACCTCCGGAACCACAGAAGAAAATACAATACCATCAATAATATTATAATCAAATTCATCAACCTTCATCAACTGTCTTATAATCACTTCATATTCTTCTTTAGAACCAGTTTTATTAGTGAGAATTCGCCATTTTTTAAATACATTTTCACCACTAAAAACAGTTAAAACAACATTAGAATTTCCGATGTCTACAGTAAGTATCATTTTTTAAAAAATTTTCTAAACATCACAATATTAAAAGAAAAAAAATAAAAAGTAAATAAAGTTATACTCATGCGAAATCTATTAATTTAAAATATCTTTTATTTTTAAAATTAATTAATTTATGAATTGCAATTGAATGTTTTATATAAAAAAATATTTCTTGAATATTAGTTTTAATAGTATTAAAAGGACGAACATATAAAAATTTGGGAGATTTTATGTGCGGAATATTTGGCGTCATCAGCAAAAAAGATGTTATTCAAAAATTAATCAACGGCTTGAAATGCCTTGAATACAGAGGATATGACTCAGCCGAACTATCAATTATAGAAGAAGAAATTAAAACAATCAAAAAAGTTGGAAAAGTAAGCGAACTAGAAAACGTTATAAAGAATTCTAAAATTATGGGAAATATTGGCATAGCACACTCAAGATGGGCTACTCACGGTGAGCCAACAGAAATAAATGCTCATCCGCACAACAGCACCAATCAAATATCTTTAGTCCACAATGGAATTATTGAAAATTATCAGGAGTTAAAAAGGGACTTAATAAAAAATGGCTATACATTTAAAAGCCAGACAGATACAGAGGTTATTCCAAATTTAATTGCATTTTTCTTAAAAGAAAAAAATAATAAAAGATAAATTAAAAGAGCAAGAGATGGGTTCAAATATAAAAGATATAGAAATACTAGAAATGGATGAACTGGTTACCCATGTTAAAAAAAACAAAGCAAAGTCTGGATATGGACTGCTGTTGATAGACAACGAAATAAAGTTATTGACTTTGAAGTAGGAGATAGAACCAAATGGACTTATTTTAAACTAGCAAGAAGAATAAAAAATAAATATAATGTTAATTATCTTTGTACTGATTACTATGAAGCATATACATCATTTAAATTAGCAAATAAACACATCCAAACAAAAGCAGAAACAAGTTTAGTTGAGGCTATGAACTCTATAATAAGACATTATTTGGCTAGATTTAATAGAAGAACAAAGAGATATAGTAAGAGTATTGACATGATAGAGTATAGTTTATATCTACTGTTTGATAAGTTGTATTGGGGATTTGTGATTAAATAGAAATTATTGGTTAGCAATGCCAAATCGCACAATCAAAATGAAAGTGCGGAGGTTCAAACAACTGACAGTATCAGCTCTTACAGCCTTTTAGACTATAAATAGCCTATTATAACCGCAAGCCTCCGCTATATCGTTAGATATAACAAAAGCCTGTCGATCAAGTGTAAATACTGTTTTGGTGTTTGAAACCATCACAAATGCCCGAAGGCTATTTAATTATTAAATGTCTTATGTTATTTGTCAATTATTATTTTAATCCTATCTTTTTTCTTCTGTCGCTGGAAACTTTACTTGATACAAAATAAGAACTTGCTCTTTTATTGGAGCTGTTCCTGTTTGGCATTAATTTTTCTATATCGTATCCAGAACCTCTTCCTTTTTTAACTTTATCATTATTTCTTTTTGGTGTATTTGGCTTGTGTTCTTCCGTCCTTTCTGGTCTGTGTCTGTTATGAGATTTATTTCTAATTCTTCTATCGTTTCTTTTTTTATTTTTATTTTTTGTAAATCCTGCATTTTCTTCGTAGTCGCCAGTCGCCATTAGAGATTTTATCGCTCTTAATTTTTCCTCGTCTTGCTCATTACAAAAAGATATTGATGTTCCGCATACTTCAAGTCCTCTTGAACATCTGCCGATTCTGTGAATGTAGTCTTCTGGAGATTGCGGTAAGTCATAGTTAATAACTGTATCAATATGATGAATATCAAGGCCTCTAGCGGCGATATCAGTTGCAACTAAAACATTGAACTTTTTCTCTCTAAATTCTTTAATTATTCTGGCTCTTTTTGATTGTTTTAAGTCGCCATGAATGGCTTTTGCCATTATGTTTTCTTTTTCTAGTTTTTTTGCTAGCTTTTCGGTTGAGAATTTGGTTTTTACAAAAACTAGAGTAAATAAAGTGTTTCCCTTGAGTTTTTGAATTAAAATATTGAATTTCTCCGTTTCTTTAACTTTTATAATTTCTTGGCTGACATTGGCTGAGGCTTTGTTTTGTTCACCGATTTTTACAATAATTGGATCTCTTAAATATTTTTGTGTCGTTGCTTCTATTTTTTTGGAAATAGTAGCTGAAAAAAGCATGTTTTGTCTTTGCTTAGGTAGATTTTTTACTATTTCGTCAATTTGAATAGAAAAACCCATATCAAGCATTCTATCCATTTCATCTAGAACTAAAATGCTAAAATCATTTATTTTCAATCTTCCGCTGTCTAAAAAATCATTAATCCTGCCTGGTGTTCCAATTATCAATCTTGGATTTTTTTGAATGGATAATAGTTGCTCTCTTATGGAAGAACCCCCGATTATCAATGCTTTATTAATACTTTTGTCGTTTTCACAAAAAATCTTTACACTATCCATAATTTGCATGGCTAGTTCTCTTGTGGGAGCTACAATAATTGCCTTTTTGCTAGCGTCTTCAACTAACTTTGAAAGTATGGGAATTAAAAAAGCTCCAGTTTTTCCAGAACCTGTTTGTGAGCAGCCTAAAACATCAAGATTATCTTGAATAGCTGGTATTACTGCCTCTTGAATAGGGGTTAAATTTTCATATTTATTTTTTTCTAACGCCGTTAAAATAGTTTCCGGCAAATTTATTTCTTTAAATTTCATTTTTTACTTCAACATTTATTACTACAACACTTTTATATCAAACATCGTCAAAACTCTAAAATCATTATTTATACAAGAGGTCTCTCTAATGGAATGGTTGCGGGTGAAGGATTTGAACCTACGACCTTCAGGTTATGAGCCTGACGAGCTACCAAGCTGCTCCAACCCGCGATAAAAGCTTAAAGCTTAGTATATTATAAGATATAATATTTTAAATAGCAAGATTTATTTATATGAAGTTTGTGTTTATATATTACCCACCTAATTTCCCTAACCCATATAATTCCGCTCCTCACTTAAATTTCTTCACCTAAACAATATAATTCCATTTTATTCTTGAAACTTTATTCATTAATAAAATTTAGTATGGAAATGACAAAATCGGGATTACTTGATTTATGCATTGTAGTTGAACGTTTTCTATTACAAAAAAGATTTGTCTACAATATAACTCTTAATACACAACTCTATTTTCACAATTTATAATTTATAAGACAATACCTTTTCTAAAAAGAGCAATTTCAAATTTTAAACTTGTTGATTTTACTGACTTAGTTTATTATAAAAATTTCAATTTTCTACATCTCTCCCAAATTATCCCCTACCCCAACATCAACTTCCAACTTAACTTGCCAGTTAACTACATTTTCCATAGCGTCTTTAACAAGCTTTGAAACTTCCGCAACCTCATTTTCAGGGCATTCCAATACTAATTCATCATGTATTTGCAAAATCATTTTAGATTTATAAGTTTTTAATTTCTTGCTTAAATTAATCATTGCCACCTTAAGAATATCTGCTGCAGTTCCTTGAATTGGAGCATTAATCGCCAATCTTTCCAAATTACCTCTAAATATCGGTTTTGCGTTGACAATGTCAATATTTATTTTTCTACCAAATAAAGTTTTTGTGAAATTATTTTTTTTGGCAAAGTCTTTTGCACTTTCTATATATTCTTTAACTTCTGGATAAGTTTCAAAATAATTTTTCAAATATTCTTTTGCCTCATCGCTTGTAGAATTAATCCTTTTTGCTAAACCATAAGGACCTGTTCCGTAAATAATGCTAAAATTTATCGCTTTCGCTATTCGCCTCATATCCGATGTTATGTTTGCCTCGGGAACCTTAAAAACTTTGCTTGCTGTAGTAGTATGAATATCTTTCTTTGCCAAAAAAAATTCTTTTAAGTTTTTAACATTTTGATAATTCGCAATAATTCTCAATTCAGCTTGTTTGTAGTCTGCAGCGACCAATTTATACCCATTTTTCGCCACAAATGCGGATCTAATTTTTCCGCCAGCTTCTGTCTTTATTGGAATATTCTGCAAATTAGGATCCGAAGAACTTAGCCTGCCAGTTATTACATCAGTATTTGAATATGTAGTATGAATTCTATTGTCTTTATCAACCATCGTTGGAAGAACGTCAGTATAGGTATTTTTTAGCTTGGTATAATGCCGCCACATCAATATTTTTGTGCATATTTCACAACCCTTATCCGCCAGCTCTTCCAATATATCTATGCTAGTTGAGTAATTTCCAGTTTTTGATTTCTTGCTGCCGACATAGCCAAGTTTTTCAAACAAAATATAAGATAATTGTTTTGGAGAGCCTATGTTAAATTCTTCGCCCGCTATTTTATATATATCTTTTTCTAGATATTTGCTGTGATTTTCAAATTCTTTTGACAGCTCTTTCATTTTTTTAATATCAATTTTTATACCTTCAATCTCCATATCTGCAAGAATTTGAGTCATTGGCCTTTCGACATCTTCATAAATTGATGTTAAATTTTGACTTGATATTTCCTGTTTTAGCTTTATATATAAAGGGTTAAATGCCTCTATAATAAAACAAGAAATTTCAAAAAGATTATTTTTTAAATCAACATTTTTTAGTTTTTTTTCTAAATTTCTTAAAATCTCAATTTTTTCCTCTATTGACAGCTTTTTATATTCCTGCTTGGAATGCCAAGTATTATCAGCTCTTAATTGTTTTTCAATAATCACAGAAAGCAAATTGTCATACAAGCCATTATTATCAATATAATTTAGAACCTCTATATCTTCAAAATTATTTATTAAAATACCAAATTGATGTAAAATTTTTATTTGTCTTTTTACATCAAAACCAATTTTTAATATTTTATCATTTTCAAAAATGTTTTTAAAATCATTAATTACATTTTTAAAATCAAATCCAGCATTTTTATTTGTAAATAAATCACCAAAATCTTGAGATATTTTCAAAAAATAAATTTTATCATCAATTGAAAAAGTTAAAGACAAAATATCATTATTTTCAGAAAAAATATTAAAATAAAACTTTTCTTTAACATTAGCTAGTATTTTAACCAATTCTTGAGTATTTTTGATTTCTATGTGCGTATTTTCGGCAAAATCTTTTTTATTAATAATTTCACTATTTGCCTTATCATTATCATCAAATAAACTACATTCACAACCGACGCAATTAAAGGCTTGCTCCAGACCCTTAACCATTGAATTAAACTCTTGTTTTTTCAAAAATGCCAATAAAGTTTTTGGATCATACTGTTTAAATTGCAAATCATTCAAAGCATATCCCGTATCAACATTTTCATCAAGAGTTATTAATTTCTTTGACAAAATAGCATTATCTTTATTTTCAATTAAAACTTCCCTTCTTTTGTTTTGTTTTATTTCATCCAAATGTTCCAAAAGATTTTCAAGCGTTTGATATTTTTCAATTAGTTCAGCAGCCGTTTTAGGACCAACACTTGGAACACCAGGCACATTATCAGAACTATCTCCAGTCAAACTCAAAACATCAAGCACTTGTCTTGGCGAAACTCCCCATTTTTCCTTGACCTTAGCCGCATCCACAAACTCATTTTTCATTCCATCAAACATCAAAACTTTGTCATCAACCAGCTGCATTAAATCCTTATCAGACGAAACAATGATAACATCAAATCCATCACTTTCAGCTTTTTTCGCAAATGTCGCAATAATATCATCAGCCTCATATCCAATTTTTTCCAACGACATAATATTCAATGTCTTAACCAATTCTCTGACAAGAGAAAACTGAGGCTTTAATTCTGGAGGACAAGGCGGCCTATTTGCCTTATATTGTTCATAAATTTTATTTCTAAAAGTCTTCTCACCCGTATCAAAAACAACAGCTATATGCGTATAGTCAATTTCCGTAATAATCTTAATCAGCATTCTTGAAAAACCATACAAAGCATTTACCGGAGTTCCATCGCTTCTAGTTAATCCTTTAATAGCAAAAAACGCCCTGAATAGAAAACTATAACCATCAATCAAAACTAATTTTTTCATAGAATAAAGAACATTATCTAATTTTAATTTAACTTATATTTTAAATTTGTCTATTAAAAAATAGTTTTTTAAGGGCTATATATTTTGAGAACGAGAAGTGTATGAAGCAGCAAAGAAAACTAGCAACATATAAAACTTAATATAGTGGGTAATAAAATTTGACTGCTTATTTCCAGCCGTTAGTTCCTTGTAGGGAAAACTATACAACAAAATATATTAGACCTGTTGCATTTTATATTTTAATTAATATATAGAAATTAGGTTTAACATTTTTTTAAAAAAATGATTGAAAAAGTTAATGAATGTATAAAAAAATACAAAACGAAGATTGATATTAAAATACTTTTAATAGTTATTTTATTAGTTGTGATTTGTGTTATGCAGTTTGATCAAAATAAAAAAATAGAAAAACTGTCAAAAGAGATTGCTATTAGCAATATAACAAACGCCGAAAGGTTTGAACGCAGATTAAAAAAAGATAACAAAGAGTTTAGAAAAGAGTTTATCGGAGAAATTAGAAGAGAATTTTTTAATACTTTAAATGAAGAAATAAGAGAGATGGGTTTATTAAGAGAAAGAATTGCAGAGGAAACAAACAGATATTTTGATAATAACAATTTAGAAACAAAAATACCAAATAATGTAGCGCCATCAAATAATAAAAATAGCATAAGTTTTGAATTAAAATCTGAAGAAAAATATGATGAAAAGCAAAAAATTTATACTTTAAATATTATTTTACCAAAAGATCTCAATGAACAAGACGTTGATATATCCATTAATAATAGCATATTATATGTAAAAGCTTTGAAAAATAAAACCACAAACAATAAAAACAAACAAATTAAAGATGATTTTTCTTTATTAAAAGTCGTACGTTTACCAAATACAAAAGCCACTACAGGAGATATTAAAAAAACATTTGGCAACAGAAAATTAACAATAGTCATTCCTATTATATAATTATATATAAAGGTTCCGCTATTTAAATAGCTGTAATTCTTAGGTTAACATGTTCTGTCATATATCATACCCTCCCTTTATCAACATAACTGACAAAGGGAGGCTATTTTAATTATATTAATTCAATTCTTTAATTATCATATTTAATCTATTTAACTTTTTCTCATAACCATATTTAAGTTTTTGAGTCTTAAGTAGAAAAGAAATTATGTTTTTTAGTTTAACTAAGTTTTCTTCATTATTTAATTTATTATTTGCATAAAAAAGAACTATATTCTTTTTTATTTCAAATAATTTTAAATTGATTGAATTATTTTCTTCAACCTTATTTTTTCGTAATTGATTGCTATTAAGTTTATTTACTCTTTCAATCAGTTCTTCCATTTTTTACCTCAAATTTTATTAATAAAAATCGCACTATCAAAAATTGAAAAGTGCGGAGGTTCAAACAACTGATCTCTTCAGCTCTTATAGTCTTTTAATTTATACGGATATAAATTATTATAACCATAAGCCTCCGCTTTTTAACGGAGATTTAAGAAACAGAGATTCTGGTGTTTGAAACCATCACTTTGCCCGTAGGCAATATCATTATTAATTATTTAGTTTTACTTGTCAATAATAAAAATGTTGCTGTCATACCCAACACCACGAGAATGCGAAATAAAATTGTCTCAGATGTGTTTGGACTTGGATATAATAAAATTATTGACAGTTATTTTAAAAAAAATACTATTTTAAAAAATAAACGCTTATTCTATGGAACAAAAATTAATTAGTGGTGTCGCTTTATCAAATCAAATAAAAGAAGAGTTGGCAGTAAAAATATCGGAAATCTCTAAAAAATATAATAAAATTCCAGGCTTAGCAGTTGTGATAGTGGGAAGTAATCCTGCAAGTCAAGTTTATGTTAAAAATAAAGAGAAAGCATGTGAAAAGTGCGGCATAAAATCATTAAAATGCGAGCTTCCGGAAAACGTGTCAGAAAAAGAATTGCTTGAATTAATTGATAAATTGAATAAAGACGAAAATATTAATGGAATTTTAGTCCAGCTTCCGCTTCCAAAGCATATAAATGAGGAAAAAATAATGAATTCAATTTCTGCGGAAAAAGATGTTGATTGTTTTAATCCAATTAATATAGGCAATATGTCTATTGGAAATTATGATTTTGATAAATCGTTGCTTCCTTGCACTCCAAAAGGCTGCATTAAGCTAATTAAAAGTGTTTTGTCAGATAAGTTGGATGGCAAAAAAGTTTGTGTGGTCGGCAGATCAAACATAGTTGGAAAACCTGTGGCACAGTTGCTTTTGAAGGAAAATTGCACATTAAAAACGGTTCATAGCAAAACGGAAAATTTAAAAAATGAAACTAGTTGGGCGGATATTTTAGTCGTTGCAATGGGAAAACCAAAATTTATTAAAAAAGATATGGTTAAGGACGGTGCAATAGTGATAGATGTTGGTATGAATAGGACAGAAAGTGGGTTATGCGGCGATGTGGATTTAGATGAGGTAATTGATAAAGTAAGGAATATAACGCCAGTTCCCGGTGGTGTAGGACCAATGACTGTAGCATGCTTGATGGAGAATGTTTTTAACGCTTTTTTAAAACAAAATAAAATTGAAATTAAGTAGATTTGTTTATTTTAATAACGCAGCATAGCCCGCCTTATGATTTAAATTTCTCTAACCATTCCATTTTGAGTAGTCTTTCCTTACTAATATGAATATTTGGATTACAAATTAATAATCCCAGTCCTGTCATCGCTCTTAATTTTGTCGTTGATACCAGCCCCAACACTAGTCCTGTCATTACCAGGGTAGATTTTGTTAACAAACAAAGTTTCATAGTCCTGTCATTACCAGGGTAGATTTTGTTAACGAGCGAAGCCGCCGCCTCCCTCCGCAGTCTTGTCATTACCAGGCTAGATTTTGTTAACGAAGAAAGCCCTCCACAGTGCTGTCATTATAGGCTAGATTTTGAGACAAAGTTGTTGACAAAAGCACGGATTCCCCCTCCTCAGCTCTGTCATTACCACGTAGATTTTGTTAATAAACGAAGCCCTCCGCAGTCCTGTCATTACCAGGGTAGATTTTGTTAACGAGCGAAGCCGCCTCCTCCCTACGCAGTCCTGTCATTACCAGGCTAGATTTTGTTAACGAGCGAAGCGAGTATTACAAAA